>CAZRQM010000058.1:1796-6762 GCA_964602385.1 uncultured Thermotogae bacterium
GAAACATTGCTTGCCGACGCTTGGGCCACGCTCAAGCTTCCACCAGTTTCGTTCACCGTCGATCCTTCCGAACGCCCGGAATACGGGGATTTCTCCTCCAACATCGCCCTCGTAGGGGCGAAGGTCGCGGGGGCCTCGCCGCGTGACCTGGCAGCACGCATCATCGCTTCCCTGCCGCAAGACGCCTTCGCACGGGTGGAGATTGCCGGACCGGGGTTTATCAACCTCCATCTCAAGCGCGAGATGATCCATGCCTGTCTGAAAGGGATACTCGATGATAAGGGCGGCTTCGGCCCGAGGCAGATCGGGATAGGGAGTAAGCTACAAGTGGAGTTTGTCAGCTCGAACCCCACCGGCCCGCTCACCGTCGGCCATGGACGCCAAGCTGTACTCGGCGATGTCCTCTCCTCGCTCTACGCGAGCCTCGGCTACGAAGTGAGCCGCGAGTACTACTTCAACGATGAGGGACATCAAGTTGACCTCCTCGCGCAATCCCTGTGGGCCCGCTATCGCCAGGCATACGGCGAAGACGCACCCATCCCCGAGGAGGGGTACCAGGGCGACTACCTGATCGAGATTGCGGAGAAGATCAAAGAGGAGATCGGAAACGTATACCCCGTCTTCGATGAGGTGGCATCAGCGTTCTTTCGCAACCGCGGCGTCGCTGTAATTAAAGAGATGATAAAGGACGACCTCGCGCAACTTGCGGTTAAATTCGACAACTGGTTCAGTGAGGCCGACCTTCACCGCCGTGGCGAGGTGGATGCAGCCCTCGATGCACTGAAGGAACGCAGGGGAACCTATGAGCAGGACGGCGCGATCTGGCTCAAGGTGGAGGAACACGGAGGGCTGAAGGACTCCGTACTCATCAGAAGCGACGGGAGACCAACGTATCTCATGGTCGACATCGCCTATCACGTCAACAAGTTCAACCGCGGTTTCGCCCGCGTTATCGACGTCCAGGGGGCCGATCATCACGTTGAGCAGTCGTGCATGCAGGCGGCACTGCGCATCCTTGGCTACCCGCGGGATTTCTTGAGCTATGCAGTGCATCAATTCGTCAGCATCCTGGAAGGGGGAGAGACACTGCGCATGTCGACGCGCGCCGGACGTTTCGTCCTATTGCGCGATCTCACGAGCGAGCTTGGCCGAGATGTGGTTCGCTACTTCATGGTCGCCCGCAAGCCGGAGGCGCACTTGCAGTTTGATCTCGATCTGGCGCGCGCGGAATCGCTCGATAACCCGGTTTACTACATTCAGTATGCCCATACGCGCATTGCTTCCATCTTCCGCAAGGCAAGGAAGCTGCTCGACCTGCCCAACGTTGACCTATCACCACTGCAGGAACCAGCCGAGCTTGATCTTGTCAAACAACTCGACTCCTTCCCGCAGGTGGTTGAAGAGGCGGCGCTGCGCTTTGCCCCACATCTACTGGCGGAATACGCACTCGGATTGGCGCGCGCATTTCATGCGTACTACGCCAACCACCGCGTCCTCGGTGAGGAGACCGACCTGATGCAGGCCCGCCTCGCCCTGCTCGCCGCGATACAGGGCGTGTTCAAGCGCAGCCTAGAGATACTTGGTATGTCAACTCCGGAGATGATGTAATGGCGTGGGTAGATCGACTAAGGAAGGGCCTGAGCAAGGCTCGTTCAGGGTTTGCCGATTCGTTGGGACAAATCCTCAAAGGCGGCAAGAAGCTGACCGAGGATCAGATAGAGGAGATCGAGGAGATCCTTGTCGCCGGTGATGTCAGTGCGAATCTGGCGATGGAACTAACGCGAAACCTCGCCGAGCACAGCCGACAAGAGCTTGCGAACGGCGGTCGCATGGCCATCCTCAAGCAGGAGATAAGAGGGAGGCTGCAGGGGTGCGAGCGCGTATTGGCACTTCGCAGCGACGACCAACCAACGGTGATCATCATGGCCGGCGTGAACGGTTCAGGGAAAACGACCACCGCCGCCAAGATCGCCGCCCGCCTGCGTGTACATGCCCCGAAGATCCCGATCACCTTCGCCGCGGCGGACACGTTTCGCGCAGCGGCGATCGATCAACTCGCCGTGTGGGCCGAGCGGATCAAGGTCGATCTCGTTCGCCACAGCATCGGCGCCGATCCATCCGCGGTGGTCTTCGACGCCATCGATCACGCACAGCGGGTGGGGGGAGTGCTGTTGATCGATACCGCTGGGCGTCTGCAGACGAAGCACAACCTGATGGAGGAACTCTCAAAGATCGAACGGACGGTGACGAAGAAACTCGGGCGTGGCTCCGACGAGCGACTCCTTGTCCTAGACGCTACTACGGGTCAGAATGGCATATCACAAGCGGCCAAATTCCATGAGACGATAGAATTGACGGGAATCGTGATCACGAAACTCGATGGCACGTCGAAGGGAGGCGTAGTCCTCTCCATATGGGATCAACTTCACCTCCCGCTCCTTTACATCGGCGTTGGCGAGGACAAGGAAGACTTGCATGAATTCTCCGCCGATCAATTCGTGGAGGCGCTCTTTGAGAATTGAGTGATCGGAGGATTGAATGATTCGGAGAGTAAGAAATTGAATGATTGAATCATTGAGTGATCGGGTGATTGAGCAGTCAAATCGATCAATCTCTCACTCGCTCAATCACTTAATCGTTGTAACTTACGGAGGTGTTCGACAATGAAGTACGTGTATTTTTTCAGCAAAGGAAAGAGCGAGGGGCGCGCGTCGATGAAGGACCTCCTCGGAGGCAAAGGGGCCAACCTCGCGGAGATGGCCAGCCTTGGAATTCCAGTCCCACCTGGATTCAGCATCTCCACCGAGGTCTGCCGTTACTACGACGAGCAAGACAAGACCTATCCCGAGAGCCTTAAGGGCGAGGTAGAGAAGAACCTGCGTCAGCTCGAAGAAGTCACCGGGATGAGGTTCGGTAGCTCCGAGTCGCCACTTCTCGTCTCGGTGCGCTCCGGTGCGGCGATCTCGATGCCCGGAATGATGGACACTGTCCTCAATCTGGGCCTCACGGACGAAACCGTGAAGGGGCTTGTCGCTCGCACGGGAAATGAGAGGTTTGCCTACGATTCCTACCGGCGCCTGGTGCAGATGTACGGTGACGTCGTCCTCGGGTTGAAGCCGGAGACGAAGACCGACCTCGATCCGTTCGAGAAGATACTCGATCAGGTGAAGGCGAAGAAGGGGGTGAAGCTCGACACCGAGCTTGAGGCCGCTGATCTCAAGGAGCTCGTCAAGTCATTCCAGAAAGCGATCGTAGACCGTCTCGGGGTCGAGTTCCCACAGGATCCGATGAAACAGCTATGGGGAGCAATCGATGCCGTCTTCGGCTCGTGGAACAACCCGCGCGCGATCAAGTACCGTGAGATCAACGACATCCATGGCCTGATCGGTACTGCCGTGAGTGTGCAGACGATGGTCTTCGGAAACATGGGACAGACCTGCGGCACCGGCGTCGCCTTCACGCGCAATCCCGCTACCGGGGAGAATGTCTTCTACGGCGAGTATCTGATGAACGCCCAGGGAGAGGACGTCGTCGCTGGAATCCGCACGCCACAGCCGATCTCCACACTCAAGAACGTCATGCCCGAGGCGTACGAACAGCTGCTACAGATCCGCAAGACCTTGGAAGACCACTATCGCGATATGCAGGATATTGAGTTCACGATCCAGGACAAGCACCTGTACATGCTGCAGACACGCACCGGCAAGCGGACCGCGGCGGCAGCGGTGCGGGTGGCGGTAGAGATGGTAAACGAGGGGCGCATTTCCAAGGAGGAGGCACTGACGCGCGTAACGCCAACGCATATCGAGCAGCTCCTGCACCCGATGTTCGATCCCGCCGAAGAAGCGACGGCAACACAGTTGACAACGGGCCTCCCCGCCAGTCCTGGCGCCGCGACCGGGACGGTCGTCTTCTCCGCCGAGGAGGCAGAGGCGGCAGCTAAGGGAGGGAAGAAGGTCGTCCTTGTGCGCATTGAAACATCCCCGGAGGACATCGGCGGGATGAGCGCGGCGGAGGGAATTCTCACCGCTCGCGGAGGGATGACGAGCCACGCCGCGGTCGTCGCCCGCGGGATGGGTAAGTGCTGCGTCGCCGGTGCTGGCGATCTTGCAGTTGACTACATTGCCGGCAAGTTTTCCGTCGGTGGACACACAATCAACGCTGGTGATCCGATTAGCCTCAACGGATCGACAGGCGTAGTCTATTCGGGAAGCGTGCCCACAATCGAGCCTGTACTTTCCGGGAACTTCGGCACTCTCCTATCCTGGGCAGACGATGTGCGCCGTCTCGGCGTGCGGACAAACGCAGACACGCCGCACGACGCGGAGCAAGCCGTCAAATTCGGTGCCGAGGGAATCGGCCTCTGCCGTACCGAGCACATGTTCTTCGAAGGAGATCGGATCATCGCCGTGCGCGAGATGATCCTCTCAGACGACGAACAAGGACGGCGCGAAGCGCTGGAGAAGCTCCTTCCGATGCAGCGAAGCGATTTTGAAGGGATCTATCGCGCAATGGGAGAGCGACCGGTGACCGTCCGCCTCCTCGACCCGCCGCTGCACGAGTTCCTCCCTCACGACGAGGAGGGGCAGCGAGAAGTGGCCAAGGTGATGGGTGTATCCGCAGAGCGCATTGCCGAGAAGGTCGCCGCCTTGCACGAGTTCAATCCAATGCTTGGCCACCGCGGTTGTCGGCTGGGGATCACCTACCCGGAGATATCACAGATGCAGGCCCGCGCGATCATGGAAGCCGCGTGTAATGTATACTCCGAGGGGATAAAGGTCCACCCTGAGATCATGGTTCCGTTGGTGGGAAACGTGAAGGAACTCGAACTGCAGCGTGCCCTGATCGAGAAGACAGCACAGGATGTGCTGGCCGAGCGAGGCCTCTCTAAGGCTGAGATTCCGTACAAGATCGGAACGATGATCGAGGTACCACGCGCGGCGGTCACCGCCGATGAGATCGCCCG
>CAZRQM010000059.1:0-6736 GCA_964602385.1 uncultured Thermotogae bacterium
CCTGGGCAGAATATCCAAGCAAAATGGGATGGAACAGAGAAGACCGATTGCAATGCACATGGCGTGTCCGTCCATAAGCCTTCTCGGCTGTGCGGTGTCGTGCTCGGCAGTGGCAAAGACGATGAACGCGCTCGCTCCGAGCGCAACAACCACAGCGCCGTTCGTGAGCACGCCCAAGTAGACGGCGATGATTGCCACGGCCACAAAGGCGAGACCACTCTGAGCCAGAAAGCGAATGGGCATGCGCTTGAACTTCTCGTCTATGAGTCTCATGGCTTCATCATACAGAGACCGCCCGCGCACTGTCAAAAGATCAAGGACGCATGGGTGCACGGGTGCAAGTATTGCAATCAAGCAGCAGTTTCTGATCGAATGTCTTCATGGCTAGGCATCTGAGAGATCGAATGCTTGCTTCCTTGAAGTGGAGCAGCTATCGCGCGACGGCTGCCACGGAAGAACCTCCCACCTTTCTGATGGTCGATTGGATCCTCTCCCAAGCTGACGGTCGTCGACCGAAGGCACAGAGGGGAACTCTTTGTGTCCACGGCCGATCGTCGGAGTTGAGAGAAATGCCTCAGCGTCAACGCCTCATGAGTCCTCCGAACCTGGCTGGAATCATTCATAGCGCTGATGACAACGCAACGATTGCCGAGGCATGCCGCGAGCATTGCTACACGATGAAAGAGATCGCCGAGTACCTGGCGCTCACTACGTCATCATCATTGGCGATTGGGGAAACGCGAGCGAGCAGAATCCACAACTTCCCAGTGCTGGATTCCGAGACCTGAGCCCGAGCCCTCTATTAGTGCTGGAATCCCAAATAAGGCTCGATGATTTCCACCGTTTGCTTTCTCAAGATCGACGGCCTGCGCCCGTTCACCTCACCTTCCGTGCGTCTTGGCAGGGATCTGTGCCATCCCTCACCGACAGGTACACTGTGGTCGACCTCCTCGGCAAGTCGTTTCAACCTGATCATTCCCTGTAGTCTTGTTCCGGGGCCACGATAGTGAGATCCTGTCCCGCAGGGGCAGGATGAATCAAGAAAAGGGGAGCTTGGCCGACTGGCAGAGCAACGGGTTTCCTCAGATCCCGCCTCGTGATGGGCACTCTTGTGGGGTGTAGTAAGCCTCGTCTCCAATTACCACACCCCCGAGCCTAAACTAGCAATTTCGGTCATCAGGGTCCACAAACGCCTTCCGCCTCCTGGTTACATGACAGGCCTGGCACACCACCAGAAAAGCGCCCGCAACTTGCGCGGGCGCTTCGGTGTTCTCGTTACAAGCAATCCCTACAGGGCCTGCAGGGCCTCCAAGTCGACGTTTTCCGCTACGAGCCTTCCCAGGATCTCGACCTTGTCCGTGTCGTCCTTGGTGAGGAGCGGTTCAAGCTCTTGCACCTGGCGCGCTGTGGCGTAGGTGTCGCTCGGAACAAGCAAGATCGGCACCTTATCCTGGCTCGCCCGGTTGATGACGTTCGCCGGTGGGACGATGTTGTTCGTCAGCACGATGCACGATGTACCACCGGCCTCCAGCGCGGCAAGGATCATGTCGCTGCGATCGCCGCTGGTGATGATCAGCTTGTCGCTCTTGCCGATGAGTGGATCAGCGAGGACAGCCGATGCGGACATCGCCCCGACGAAGATATGGCGAATCTTCCGCTCCAGTCCATCTTCGCCAGCGATCACTCGCGCGAACAGCTTCTCCGCCAGGTAGCTAGCCGCCAGCGTGGTCAGTTCCTTCTCGTATGGGATCACGCCGAGGACGTTCACCCCCATCTTCTCGATCTCCGGCAGATAGGTCGCCTTGAAGTCGTCCGGTTGCATGACCTTGTTGATGATCACGCCGCCGACGTGCGCCTCATCCGAGCCGACGAATCTCTTCAAGAATGCGATGTCATCAGCGATCTCGTTCTCCGTCCCGCCAGCGATGATCAGCACGTTGTTCCCCGTCGCCTGTGACAGGGTGAGCGGATCAAGGTAGACGGAGGCGCCGTAGGCAAGGTCCTTTCCGCACTCGATGAATACCGAATCCTTGTCCTTCTCCATATCGGAGATCGCCCTCGCCACTTCGGCGTGGATCGACTGGCGATCATACATGTAGTGCAGCTTGGAGTGGTCAAATCCGATCGATATCGTCTCCGGCTCTTCGGTGAGCGAGAACAGGTTCACCATCAGTGCGGCATCGTAGTCCCACAACCGCTTCTTCCGGTACAGGAAACGATCCCCCAACGGTTTGAGATAACCGAATTTCTTATCAACCGCCTTGGCCAACCCTACCAGCACGCTTGTCTTACCCGCACTCTTCCGCGTTGAGGCGATGATCAGCGAACCCATCTCTACCTCACCTCCCGTGTAGTCTGAAAAAGAATTCTCACATCAACTGCCTTTACTCCCTGCCCGTGTTCGTAAACGACGAGCGGGTTGATTTCGATATCTGTGATATCCCGACACCTGTCGATCAACGCGCCCAGCTTCATCGCCACATCCACGATGCCGTCGATCTCCTTGCGCTTCTCCCCACGTACTCCGAGGAGGAGCGGGTAGGAGCGGATGTCGGAGACCATGGCGTGCGCCTCACGGCGACTGATCGGGGCGGCGCGGAAGGCGACGTCCTTCATTACCTCGACGTAAATTCCTCCGAGGCCGAACATCACAATTGGACCGAACGACGCGTCCTGGCGCGCACCGATGATCGTCTCCACCCCCGGCTTCACCATCTCCACAACCTCGACGCCCTGAATCAATGCGTCCGCCTTGTACTCGCGGCAACTGCGCATGATCGCCTGGTAGGCGTCGATGACCTCATTTTGGTTCACCAGGTCGAGGGCCACACCACCAGCGTCGCTCTTGTGGATAATGTCCTTGGAGACGACCTTCATCACTACTGGGTAGCCGATCTTCTCGGCGGCGTGCACCGCCTCATCGAGGTTCCTCGCCAGGATCGAGCGCGGCATGGACAGGCCGAGGACCTTCGCCATCTGTTGCGCCTCGCCCGCGAGCAGAAATCCACGCTTATCCTCGCGGGCGCGATCGAGAATTGCCTCTACCGCCAGCACATCAATCTGGATCTCTTCTGGCTCATCTGCTGGTGTGTTCGAGTTGTGCCAAGACCTGTAGAGTGCACCCAAGCAGGACACGGCATCGTAGACGTCGGCAAAGACGGGAATCCCTTCTTTCCGCAGCTTGCTTGTAATTATCTCTACCTTCTCGCCTCCGAAAAGGGAGAAGACGATCGGCTTCTTCCCCTTATAACGCTGGTACTCGTTCCTCAGAACCGGCACCAACTCCCCGGCATCGAAGAGAGCGGTCTCGCAGTAGAGGGAGAGTACAGCGTGCATGTCGTCATTTGCCAGTGCTGCTTCCATGGCGCGCTCATAGTCCTCTGCCGTTGCCTGCCCCGTCAGATCGACCGGGTTCTTCGACGAGCCGAAGCTGGGCATCACCGGAGCGAACGTCTCCTTCAGCACGGCCTGGTCATCATACAGATCGACCCCGTACTTCTCACAGGCGTCGGTTGTCATCACCCCAATTCCTCCTCCATTGGTGATGATCACCGCCTCTTTGCCTTTAGGAAAAGGAACGTCGGCGAGGAAGCGCGCCCAGTCGAACGCTTCTTGTACGTTCTCCGCCCGCAGGACGCCGCATTGGCGCATGATGCTATCGAAGATCTCGTCGGCCCCGGCGAGCGATCCGGTGTGTGATGCAGCGGCCATCGCTCCGCGCTTCGACCGACCGGCCTTGACCACAATCACATGCTTGTTTCTCGTCACCCGCTTCAGTATCTCCACGAGGCGATCTCCGTCCTTCACCCCCTCGATGTAGAGGAAGATGACCTTGGTCGCTTCATCATTGGCGAGGTACTCCAGAAGGTCGGACTCGTCGATGTCGGATTTGTTTCCCACCGAGACAAGCACGGACAGACCAAGCGATTCGGCCGCGGTCTTGCCGATCATCGCAATCCCCAATGCCCCGCTCTGAGTGATGATCGCCACCCGGCCAGGGAGGATCCCTCCCGGACCGAAGGTCGCATCGAGGGAAACGGCCGAAGAATAGATCCCGAAGATGTTCGGCCCGAGGACGCGCATCCCGTGCTCGCGCGCATAGGCGGCGATCTCTCGCTCTTCCTCGGCGTTTCCCACCTCGGAGAAGCCCGAGCTGATAATCACCAGGTGTTTGACGTGTTTGGCGGCGCATTCCTTCACGGCATCGAAGACGAACCGCGCCGGGATGGTGATCACCGCGATGTCCACATCTCCCTCGACCGCCGATAGATCTGGGTAGATCTTGAGGCCGAGGACCTCACCGCCCTTGGGGTTGATCGGATAGATCTGCCCCTTGTAACCGCGTCGCACGATGTTCTCCACGACTCGGTAGCCGATCTTGGCGGTGTTCTGTGATGCACCGATCACGGCAACCGCTCGCGGTTCAAACAGGTAGTCAACGTCCGTTTTTGTCTTCATTAAATCACCTGCAATTCTAGTCTGCATGGTATCATCATTACTCAAACAGCATCTTGAGCTCGTAAACACCCGCCTCGCGATGTTTCTCGATTGTGAAGCCCCCCTTCTCGAACAGATGCAACATCGGCTGATTTTCCACCAACACCTCGGCCGAGAACCCGTGCAGGCCCGCCCGTTTGGCAAGATAAGTCAGGTAGTCGAGAAGTGTACTTCCTGTCCCACGGTTCTGGTAGTCATCGCGCACAACAAGCCCAACTTCGGCCGTATGTGTCTGCTCATCGATGCCGTACTGTCCCACTCCGATCACAGTCTGTTTCCCCTCGTCTCCGATCATCGCCAGGATGACCATCTCACGCGTGTAGTCGATGACGACGAACTCCTGCAGCCGCTCATGCGGCATGTCTTTGCGCACCGAGATGAAGCGACGGTAGATAGATTGATCCGACAAAGAATAGAAGAAATCCTTCAATAACGGCTCATCACTTATTCGCACCGGACGAAGCATGATCTCCAGGTCTTCCCTGGTCGTGCGATACGCCTCCAGCTCCTCCGGGTACTGCCCCCGCTCGCCGGGGATGTACGCCTGGTCCTTGTAGATCAGGTTGAGGGCCTTCGCCTCCTTGAGGAGCCAGGGCTTGAACTTGGGGTGGGCAATGCTGATCAGTTCCATCGCCCGCTCTCGCATGTTCTTTCCATGGAGGTAGGCGATCCCGTTCTCCGTCACCACGTAATGTACATCCCCTCGGACAAGTGACACCCCGGAGCCCTCGGTGAGCATCGGCACGATGCGCGACACTTCTCCGTTCTGCGCCGTCGATTGCAGCACGAGGATCGACTTGCCGTGCGGAGCAAGAACCGCGCCGCGCATGAAATCTGCTTGGCCGCCGATCCCGCTGTAGAAGACCTTTCCAATTGATTCCGCCGTCGCCTGGCCGGTGAGATCAATCTGCAGCGCGCTGTTGATCGCCGTCATATTCGGGTTCTTGGCGATGACCATGGGATCATTCGTGTACTGCACCGGGCGAAACTCGATCGCCGGATTGTCCGATATGTACTCATATGTCGATCGTTTCCCCATGCAGAACGAAGCGACTGTCTTGTGACGATCGATCTCCTTCCGATGATTATCAATAACTCCAAGCTTCATCAGCTCAACAATCCCATCGCTAAGAAGCTCGGTGTGCACTCCCAGATGCTTCTTATCCTTCAGATTTGAGAGGATCGCGTTGGGGATCTTCCCGTAGCCGACCTGGATTGTCGCCCCATCGTCGACGAGTTGAGAAACATACACGCCGATCCGCTGTCCTACATCATCGGCGACATCAGTGTCGTACTCAAGCAGTGGCTCATCGCGCGGGAGGATAAAGTCCACATCGTCGATGTGCACAAAGGTATCGCCGTGCGTGCGAGGCATGTTGATGTTCGGCTGGCAGATGACAATCGTGGCGCTATCGACCGCGGCGCGCACAATGTCCACACTGATTCCCAAACTCATGTAACCGTGGCGGTCAGGAAGAGACGTCTGCACGAGTGCGACATCGATAGGAATAATACGACGGTAGAACAGATCCGGCACCTGTGACAGGAAGATCGCCGTGTAGTCAGCGAGGCCCTCGTTCACCGCGCTGCGTGTGGGCTCACTGATGAAGAAGGAATTCAGGCGAAAATTGCGCTTCACGCCATCGCTCAGATAGGGAGAGACGCCGAGGGTCCACACATCGAGAACCTCCGCGTCAAAGAACGCCTTGGGGTGCGCCTCCACATAGTGCACCATCTCGTTCACCAGATACTGCGGCTTGCCACAACCTGTGCCGATAAAGATCCGATCCCCACGATGAATGTGAGAGAACACCGCTTCCGAGGAAGGAAACTTCTCCGGGTGTTCGTTAGCCCAGTTGCCTAGATTCGCGCTATCCGTATTGATTCCTACCACCCCGTCCACGAAGTCCCCTAATTGTCCATCATCCGCACGATTCGTACAACCGCGAACGGTGTTCATAGCTTGAGAATCCAGCAGCCGAAGAAACTATTCACTCAGACAACGGCTAATCCTTCCGCTTTAGCAGCCGCCTTCAGGCGTTCATCTAAGCGGGAAAAGGAGACCTCCGGGTGAGTTCTACTATGGAGGAGAAGTGCCGAAGCTAGATGGATCGCACTAAAGCCTCTCAAGGGGTGTCTGCTTATGAACTCCCCACATAGTTTTGCCACACACTCCGAGACTTTCACGATGAAATAGCTATCCCAATCGCGACCTAGATCCGTCACGACCTGCTCATGT
>CAZRQM010000060.1:0-6721 GCA_964602385.1 uncultured Thermotogae bacterium
CGATTGAAACGCTGAAGCGGCTAGGGATCGATTTTCCCGATGTGATCGGGGTCGTAAAGCCGTATCAGTAGGGAAGTTGCACGCGAGGGGCGAGCAGCGAGTCGCCCCTCGTTCTTCTTTGGTGGACGGATGCGCTTGTGCATGATGCGGGGATTTTGCGCGTGCTCGTGCTTTCCTCGCTTCATCAGGATTCATGCTTGGTAGTCTCTTCTTCGGCCTCCTGGGATACGTGCGTCCTCCTCATCTGTAAACCCGACGCAGTGATGGGGATCCTCTTCCTCTTGTCGCGGCAGCAAGTGCCGGTTATTGCTATATCAAGCGGGTTTGAGTATAATTATCTCGGGTGGTGTTATGGTCTACGAAGCCGATCAAATCAAGGTACTTGAGGATCTGGAAGCGGTACGCCTTCGTCCGGGAATGTACATCGGGAGCAGCGGGCAATCCGGGTTGATGCACCTGATCGAGGAGATTATCGATAACTCGATCGATGAGGCGCTCGGTGGCTACTGCAATGAGATCCGGGTGACGGTGCACGCTGATAACCGAGTGACGGTGTGGGACAATGGGCGTGGAATGCCGGTTGGAATCCATAAGGAAACGGGAATAAACGCGGTTGAACTCGTGATGACCACCCTGCATGCCGGTGGCAAGTTCGACAACAAGAGCTATCACGTCAGCGGTGGACTGCATGGCGTCGGAATATCAGTGGTGAACTCTCTTGCCGAGCACACGCTCGTGGAAGTCCGCAGGAACGGGAAGATCTATCACCAAGAGTTCTCGCGCGGGGCGAAGGTGACCGAAATCGAGGTCGTCGGTGAGACGAACGAGACCGGTACGACGGTTACTTTCCTTCCCGATACGGAGATCTTCGGCGAGATACACTACAACCTCTCTAAGCTGTCTCACAGATTAAAGGAGCTCTCCTACCTCAACGGAGGCCTGCTCATCATCCTTGAAAATGAGGAGACAGGCGTTTCCCGGCGCTACCAATCGAAGGGGGGAATTGTCTCCTTCGTCGAGGAGCTGGCCTCGGGCAAGGATCCCATGCACCCCAAGCCTATTTACATCATGGGTGAGGAGGCGGGAACTGCGGTGGAGATCGCGATGCAGTTTACGGGAAGCTACGATGAGTCGGTCTTCGCCTTCGCTAACAACATCAACACTATCGACGGCGGGACTCACCTGACCGGGTTCAAGTCATCGCTAACGAAGTTTCTCAACGACTACGGGCGCGAGAAGAAGATCCTGCGCAAGGACGATCCCAACCTGCGAGGAAACGATGTGCGCGAGGGTCTGGTGGCGATCATCAGCATCAAGATCCCCAATCCGGAGTTCGAGGGCCAGACAAAGACAAGGCTCGGTAACCCCGAAGTCGCTGGTCTGGTGGCGGGGATCCTGCAGGAACAGCTTGGCCTCTACTTCCAGAAGGATCCCCGGGTTGCGCGCACAATCATCGAGAAATCGGTCAATGCCGGGCGAGCGCGGATGGCTGCTGCCAAGGCGCGCAAGATGGTCCGTCGCAAGGGAGCGCTCTTGTCGTCAGCACTCCCGGGGAAGCTCGCCGATTGTTCGAGCTCCGATCCAGCGAAGAGCGAGCTGTACATCGTCGAGGGTGACTCGGCCGGCGGGAGCGCCAAGCAGGGGCGCGATCGCACCTTCCAGGCAATCCTCCCCCTGAGAGGAAAGGTGCTGAACGTGGAGAAGGCAGGTCTGGCGAAGCTTCTGGATAACGCGGAGATCAAGGCGATGATCACCGCGGTGGGAACGGGCATCCGCGACGAGTTCACACTTGATCAGCTGCGCTATCACAAGCTGATAATCATGGCTGATGCCGATATCGACGGTGCGCATATTTGCACCTTGATTATGACCTTCTTCTTCCGCTACTTGAAGGCGCTCATCGAGCACGGATACCTGTACATCGCCAAACCGCCGCTCTATCAGATAAAGGACGGGAAGAAGACGATCTACCTGTACACCGACGAAGAGCTGGACGAGTATCGCGCTGAGCACGACGGGCGCTTCTCCATGAAACGCTTCAAGGGATTGGGGGAGATGAACCCGCGCGAGCTGTGGAGCACGACGATGGATCCGGAACAGCGCATTTTGAAGAAGGTAGAGATCAGGGATGCACTAGAGGCTGATGAGATATTCTCCACCCTGATGGGAACCAACGTTGCCCTTCGGCGTGACTTTATCTGGGAGAACAGCGACAAGATCACCACCCTTGACATCTGACCCTTCTTCCGTGGACCTGTGCCGCTGATTTCGGCGGTGATGGTGCTAGAGTAAGGAAAAGGAGGGAAGATGAACATGCGAACCCTTATTGTTGCAATCATGGTGTTGATGGTCGTTCCTGTGTGGGTGGGCGCGACGTCGATCGGAATCGGCGCGGGGATCGACCCAACGGGGATGATCATGGTCGGAACGACCACCGAGACGCCGCTAATGGACTACCTTGGGTTGCGGGCGCAATTGGCGATCGCCGTGAATTCCGGTATCGCTGGCCTGATGACGATGAACGCGACATTGTGCGGCTACTATCCGCTCCTCCCGTTCGTCCCGTTCATCGGACTGGGCGGAGGAATTGCCCTCACCCCAAGCCCCTATGACTGGGGATGGACGATCGATGCACTCGTCGGGACGCACATTGCCATCGCCGAGCCAGTAAGCATATTCTTTGACGTCCACTACGTCGTCCGGTTCTCCACGGTGATCACATACGGACCGATCTACGAGGGCGGTATCAGCTTCTCGTTCTAGATGATCATCGGCGTTGCGATCTGTCTAGCGGTACTGACTGTTGTTTGGGTCGGGTGGAACCTCACCCTGGACGCCCTGTGGCAACCGACCGACCGGGTGACGGTGCGCCGGATCCTCTTTCTTGCCGAAGTGAAGCCAGGCGAATGCGTCGTTGACCTTGGTTGTGGTGATGGGCGTATCGTGATCGCTGCCGCGCGCCTATTCGGTGCTCACGGGATCGGGATCGAGATCGACCCGGCGCGTGTGCTATGGGCGCGGGGATGGGCAGTGCTAGCTGGCGTGAAGGATCGTGTACGTATCGTGCGGAAGGACATGTACAAGGTGGATCTGCACAGTGCCGATGTCGTTGTCCTCTTCCTATCTCCCGATGCCAATTTCAAGTTGCAAGACAAGCTGCGGCGAGAACTCCATCCGGGAGCACGCATCGTCTCCTACTATCATCCCATATGGGGATGGGAGCCAAACGAGGTCGGCGTTGCCAAGACCGGGTATCCTTTGTTTCTCTATCGCATCACCGAAGAGAGAACAGACAATCGGATGATTGAGGAATTGAGAGATTGAATCATCGAGTGATTTAGTGATTGTGAGATGGGGAGACGAACAAAATGAGGTCCAACCTTGAGGCAGAACGCGAGATGAACATCGACTCGGGCGATCGTTCAATCGCTCAATCACTCAATCGCTCAATCACTCAATCCTTGGCATCTCTGGCGGACGCAATTGGAGTAGCCCCGGCCCCAGCGTGGGAGGAAATCGAGATCTGCGGTATCACCCAAGACTCACGTGAGGTTCGACCTGGGTATCTATTTGTCGCAATCAAGGGATTCGTCACCGATGGTCATCGTTTCATCAGCGATGCCACTTCTCGTGGCGCGGTCGCCGTGGTCGGTGAAGAGAACGTGGCCTGTTCGATTCCGTTTCTCCGCGTGCGCGACGGTAGGATCGCACTCGCGCAGCTATCGGCGGCGTTCTTCTCTCACCCCACGCGCGATCTGTTCACGGTCGGCGTGACGGGAACGAACGGGAAGACCACGGTCTGTCACCTGGTGGCTCATCTCCTCGGTGAGGAGGAAAGCGTTGTCGTGAGCACGGTGAGCAACGAGGCGAGAAAGCTGCATGCAGTCACAACCCCGGAGAGCCCGCTCGTGCAACGGATTGCTGCGGAGGCACTCGCTGTCGGTAAGAAGAATTTCATCCTTGAAGCCTCATCTGCCGGGCTGTCCTTGCACCGCGTGGACGGTGTAGACTTCGACGCAGCGGTGTTCACGAACCTTACTCACGATCACTACGACTTCCATTCCGATCGTACCAGCTACCTGCACGCTAAGCTCCTCCTCTTTCGCGCCCTCAAGCCAACGGCATTGGCGATTGTCAATGCTGACGATCCCGTGGCCGCGCAGGTGATCACTGCCGCAAAGGGGAAGGTGCTCACCTACGCCATTGCCAAGCCCGCCTCGTTTCGTGCAACGAACATCGAGTATGAACTGGAATCCACGCGGTTCACTATCGAACACGGTGCGGACCGCGTCTCGGTGCGCATCAATCTACCCGGTGAGCACAACGTGTACAACGTTCTTGCAGCGGCGGCTGTGGCGGCAGAGACAGGAATTCTACTACACGAGATCGCGCGCAGGCTTGCCACCGCGAGCAGTGTTCCCGGTCGTTACCAGTTCATGAGGACTACGAACGGTGCGGGCGTGGTCGTCGACTTTGCTCACAGTCCCGACTCCTTGGAGAAGATGCTCCTGTCGCTGCGACCATACTACGAACGGGTGATCTGCGTCTTCGGCTGCGGAGGGGAAAGCGATCGCGATAAACGGCCGATCATGGGAAGGATCAGCGGTGAGCTTGCCAATATCACCATTCTCACAACCGATAACCCCAAGAGCGAGGATCCTCGGGGGATCATCGACGCCATCGCTGAGGGTGTTCCCCCGGAGAGCGCGTGCGAGCGTATCGTCGACCGCGAGCAGGCGATCAGGCGAGCGATTGAGCTTGCTCACCCAAATGACGTTGTCCTCATCGCCGGCAAGGGACACGAGCCGTACCAGATCGTCGGCCATGAGTTCGTTCCGTACAACGATGTCGAATACCTGCACAAGGCCGGGTTTGTGCACTGATACCGCTATTGGCTTTCGCAATCGATTACCTGCAAGATTCCACCTGAGGTGAGAATGAAACGGACAAGCAAGCATCGCAGGCGGTGGCGTATTGCTCTGTTCGTCGGGATTCCCCTTCTCGTGCTTGCCGTCGCAGTGCTTATCATTGTGCTTGTCGCCTCTCACACTGCAAAAGACGAGGAGATCCCAGTAGAGACAAGAGCGATACCATCAGACTGGACAGTCCCTGTTTTGACTATCCAGACGGAGTCAGTTGGCAAAACCGATGAGGATGAAATCCCACTTACCGAGCAACCTGCATTGCCCGTTGAGAGGACCATCTTCGGGGCACTGGCCATCATCGGCAACGGCAAGCAATTCGGCGAGGAGAGCTACGAACTGCTGATATCGAGTGAAGATGGTGTCCGCATGACATCTCGCGGCACATTCTCGTTCAAGGTCCTTTTCGCCACGATCAAGGCCGTCTTTTCACAGGACGTGTCCCTAGATAGCGGCCTTCGCCCTGATCACTACGCGCTTGAGATGAACGGTCCGCTTGGGATCGGTAACATCAGGGTTGAGGGGACAGTTGACGGCAACGTAGCGCGCGTGACCTCAGGAGACAAGGAAGAGGAGACGCAACTGGGGACAGACATCCCGCTTGTTCTGGGCACGTTCAGCACGTACGCGCTCGTCCCGTTGCTTTTCAGGTTGTTTGCCGGCAAAGGGAGCGTGGAATTCCAGGTTATTCCACTCATGAGCGGCAGGGGCCAGGAAGACGATGCCGGAAAGAGCGATCAGTTCATTCTCTTGCGCGTTGAACGAGCAGGTGATGCACTGATCAAGGCCGGCGCAAGTGAGGTCGTCGTGGACAAGTACATCCTTACAAGCAGCATCGGGAACAGCACGCTACTAGCTAAGGACGACGAGTTTCTGGCGCTGGTTGCTTCAAGTGACAAGGGATCATTGATCGCATACCGCTCCGACTACTTCCCCGATGGGATCGATCTGCCGTAGATTGAGACGAGCGTCCGCTGTTGCCTTCGAAATCCCAATTGAAGTTCAACGCTTGACATAGAACCAAGTGTCCACTAGCTTTCGGCCTTAGCTTACTGCTGACTGCTGTTTTGTCCCGTTACTTCCGGACAGGCGGGCAATGAAATGGTATCCCCGATGGCTTGACTTGCGTTCCGGATAAGTATAGATTAGAGATGAATAGGCCCTATGCTGCTATTGCAAGTGAAGGAGGCTCGAGGTGATAAGAGTGCAAAACAAGGCGCGGATACTACGAGTGATGATAGGTCTTGCTGTTGTTGCTTCCCTGTTGGTGCTGGTGACAGGCTGCTGGCCGTTCAACACGGCTCCCACGGCGTCATTTACTGCCAGTGCCTCGTCGGGGGTAGCTCCGTTGACAGTGAGCTTCAGTGCGATCCTGTCGCATGATTCTGATGGGATCATTGTTACATATGAGTGGGATTTCGGCGATGGAGGAAGCGGCAGCGGAAAATCAGCTTCGCACACATACGCCGCTGCGGGAACGTTCACCGTTGTACTGCAAATAACGGACGACAATGGCGCTCAAGCCACGGCACAGAAGACGATTACCGTCTCCGAAGCAACAGGTGGAAGTACGGGTGGTACTGGCCCCACGGCGAGTTTCACAGCAACACCGCTAGTTGGAGCATCTCCGTTGACGGTCACATTTAACGCGTCGGCGTCGGCGTATGCCGGGCACGCAATAACGTACTATTCGTGGAACTTTGGCGATGGCGTGACCGGAACTGGGATTACGACGAGCCATACGTACTCGCCTTCGACAACTAACACATATCATGTGGTGCTGCGGATCATCGCCTCGG
>CAZRQM010000061.1:0-6709 GCA_964602385.1 uncultured Thermotogae bacterium
CCCATGTTCAGCGCCATCTCCGCAATGTTGAACGCGTAGTCCCTCACTCGCAAGAGGCTGCCGAAGATAACCGCCAGGCTGAGGGCATTCTTTCCCGCGTCTGGTAGCTGTGCCTCCGCTTCCCACTTGTGCGTGTGCTCACGCTCGCTCAGGGCGCTATTTGCCCCCGCCAGATCAGGCTTCAGAAAAGCCTCCACGCTCTGCGAGACAATCTTTTCAGCATTTGCCTTCAGGCGCTTGATACGGGATACCGTGTCCGCCCCGATCGGCTCATTGAGCCCGGCCACAGCACGCGAGATCCGAACGGCGTGGTCGCCAATCCGCTCGAGGACCTTCGCCACCCCGTGGTATTCATGAAACAGGAGGCGACTCATCCCGATTTCTTGCTCAAGCAACAGGTCTCGTAACAGCAATCCGAGCTCGCGTGACATCACTCTTGTCAGGCGATCGGCCTCGACGTCTCGCTCCACGACATCGTCGGCCAATGTAGTGTCGCGAGCGAGAAAAGCGGCCACCGCATCGCTCAACATCGCCTGTGTAATGGCGTAGATCCGACGCAACGTCGCTTCCGCCGTAAAATCACGCATGCTGACTAGGCAGTGCAGCACGATGAAATCCTGCGATTCATCCATGATCTCCAGGCCCACGAGTGATTGAGCCACCTGTCGCACTGCGCTGCGCTGCTGTGGAGAAATGCGGGAACCGTTCGTCTCTATCACGTCAAAGCCGGTTATGTAGCAAGATATGATCGCTCGCTCGATCCACACAGGGTCCTTCCCCTGTAGAGACAGCCGCACCCGGTTCTCCGTCTTCAGGTCCTCCGGCATGAGGAGAAGGCTTCCAGTCTGATTCTCAACCACCGTCACCTCTGAACCACGGTGAATCCCAACCCCCATTGCCCACGCCTTGGGAAGTGTCACAAAGTACGTTCCGCCACCTGTCACCTGTACTCTTCTCTTGTTCATCTTTCCTCCGTGGCCTGAGTATAGATCGTGCACGATGTACATACAAGCTGACGCAATATACATCAGTCTTGCCCGCAGCGGAAGACCCCCTATAATCTTGGGCATACCCGAAAAAAGCGAAGGAGAGTTCCATGAACAGAAGCGAATATTGTGCCCACCTGTCAGCAACAGACATCGGACGACAAGTAACTCTGTGCGGTTGGGTGAAGCGCCGCCGCGACTTAGGAGGGATGACGTTCGTCGATCTCCGCGATAGCTCCGGTGTGATACAGCTTCTGTTCTCCGGCGATGACCCCGCTCTCGCCGACGGGCACACCCTGAACCGTGAGGACGTGATCGCCGTCTCCGGGGCGGTGCGCCCCCGCAGCGAAGGAAACGTGAACCAAGAGATGAAAACCGGCGAGATAGAGGTCGAAGCACAAACCATGGAAATTCTCAATCGCTCCTTGACGCCGCCATTTCTCGTCGAGGGAGACGGGTCGGACACGACCGAGGAGACCCGCCTGCGCTATCGTTACGTTGACCTGAGACGGGAACGGATGCAGAACAACCTGCGGCTGCGCCATCGCGTCTTTCACGGATTGCGCAGTTTCTTCACGGAGAGCAATTTCGTGGAGATCGAGACGCCCTTCCTCACAAAATCAACTCCGGAGGGTGCACGCGACTTCCTCGTTCCCAGCCGGTTCTCACCGGGATCGTTCTACGCCCTCCCGCAGTCGCCGCAGCTATTCAAACAGCTATTCATGATCGGAGGGATCGACCGCTACTTCCAACTCGTGAAGTGCTTCCGCGACGAGGACCTACGAGCCGACCGGCAACCCGAGTTCACGCAGCTCGACCTGGAGGTCTCCTTCCCCCGCGGAAAGGATGAGATCTTCTCTCTGCTCGAGGGGGCGCTGCAGCGGACGTTCCACGACCTGCTCTCCGAGGAACTGCCCCTTCCCTTCCCGCGTATGACACACGCCGAGGCGCTCGCACGCTACGGATCGGATAAGCCCGATCTCCGTTTTGGAATGGAGATACACGACATCTCACAGATCGTGAAGGACGCGGGCTTTCGTGTCTTTTCAGAGACAGTCGCGCGTGGAGGAAAAGTGGCCGGCATCCGTGCCGAGGACTGTGCCGGGTACTCCCGTTCGCAGATCGATCGCTTGCAGGAGATCGCGGTGCGTGCCGGGGCAAAAGGGATGTCGTTTATCAAGGTCAAGGAGGAGATCTCCTCACCGCTTGCCAAGTTCCTTTCTCCCGAGACGATGTCGCTAATCATCTCCGCCTTCGACGCAAAACAGGGCGATCTGATCCTCATCCTGGCGGGAAAGGGGATCGAACAGGGGCTCGGGAACCTCCGCCTTTCGATCGCTTCGGAAGAAAAGCTCGCGCGCGAAGGCTGGAATTTCCTCTGGGTAACGGATTTTCCGCTGTTTGGCCTGGATGAGGAAGGCCGCTTGACGAGCGAGCATCATCCGTTCACCGCCCCGCGCTCAGACGACATGGAGATCCTCGATGAGTCCCCCCTCGCCGTGCGCTCGGATGCCTATGATTTAGTCCTCAATGGAGTCGAGATGGGAAGCGGGAGTATTCGTATCCATTCCCGCACGCTACAGGAGAGAATCTTTACCATGCTCGGTATCTCGCCACAACGAGCGGAGGAGAGATTCGGATTCTTCCTGCGGGCACTCGAGTATGGGGCACCGCCGCATGGCGGCTTCGCCCTGGGAATAGATCGGTTAGTCATGCTCATGGCCGGCGCGGAATCCCTGCGTGACGTGATCGCCTTTCCGAAGACGACGACCGGAATTTGCCCGCTCACCGACGCCCCGATGCCGGTCGACGATGCCCAGCTCGCCGAACTCGGGCTGATGCGCAAGGTTTAGCCCCGCAAACTGCGATGGAACGTCAGCCCAAGGGGCACGCAGCCTCCCGCGTTCCACCGCACTCGCGGGCTCTGTTTCATGGGTAAACCTAAGGCCGGGCGGAAGAAAACGCTGCCTACCCTCATTGCAGCGGGAAAGGAGAGGGCGGATAATTCGTTAACTGGTCGTGAAAAGTGTGGATAGAACTAACCGGCAGAGGCTCCTTCTTATCGTCGCTCTTGGTGCGTTGTTCGTGGTGCTCTTCGTTCTTATCGGGGGGATGAACAGCGTCCACACTCTCCCGGGTAAGCGCCTGCCAAACCCGTTCGCCGACCTCGGGGAGGTATCTGCTGGCACAAGCCCTGGTGGGTCCGCTTGGGGGGAGAACGCGGTGCGCATCTTTATTCAATCGCTGTTTGCCCTGGGGGCGGCGGTGATCCTGTTGTTTGTCATCATCTCACGCGAGCACCGCAAGCAGTTCGCCATCATATTTGCGCTTCTCTTGCTGATCGCCCTGGGGCTGGCGCAGATACATGACATTCCGCAGAGCGAGCAATCACCACAACCACAAGAAGCAACGGCCATGGGAATCGGAGACGCGCCGCCGGTCGAACAGGTACACGTCGACATTCCTCCGGTCGCTGCCTCGAATTGGCAGATCATCTTGATCGCACTAGGATCTTCACTGGTCCTGACAGGGATCGGGCTCACCTTCTTCCTCAAGATCTATCCCGCACTGAAGGTGCGTCGCTCTGACCGAGACGATCTCCTCGGTGAATTAGGGAAGAGTGCGGGCCTCGCCGCATATCGCATAATCGCGGGTGACGATCCGCGGGAAGCGATCCTCCGCTGCTATCAGGAGATGACGGAGATCATGAGCCAGGCTCAGCGCATTCCCAACTACTCCTACTTCACACCACGCGAGTTCGCCACCCACTTGCGCGAGCGGGGGATGAAGGATGAATACGTCGACCGTCTGACGGGGATCTTTGAGAGCGTCCGCTACGGAGGCCGTAGCGGAGTGGGTTTCGTCGACGAGGCAGTTGCGTGTCTGCAGTCGATCCAACGGACATACGCGGTAGAGGGGGAAGGATGAGCCGTAGGCTGGCGCTGTCGCTTGTCGTTCTAAGCTTTGTCATGCTCATTGGCCTTGCGGCTCTGTTCGCCTTTCCATTGCGTGACGCCTTCATGAGCGCCGTTGTCGCCCCACTCATTGAGTCGTTCCACGTGCTGCGCTGGTACATTCACCGCATATCACAGCTCGTGCTGTGGGCTGTGTTCGTCATCGCGGGGGGGATACTCACACTGCTGATCCTCACCCGCGCCTTTCCTCCGCCAAAGAGACGGAAGAAGGGAAGGTACATCCTCGTCAGCTCCGGCACGACGAGCGAGTTGAAGCGCCTGACCACAATGATCAACCGCGCATATCGTCATCCGTTTGCCCGGCGGAGGATGGCGAGCGATCTCGTGTCACTCTCCGTGCAGCTAATCGCGCAACGTGAGAGGCTTCCGCTCAAAGAGGCGCGGGAGCGGTTCGAATCATTTCAGTGGTGTGATGACGATGCGATCCCGGCCTATTTCAACTTTCGCCGCCAGTACCACGGAGTGGGGCGGGGCAAGGTGTTTGACGAGAGACTGCACGATATCGTCGCATTCCTCGAACGCTATCACCAGGGGGTATAGATGGATCTCAAAGAAGTAGGCACGCAGAGTCGCGCGATCATCGCTGAAGTTGGAAAGGCCGTCGTTGGCAAGGACGACGTATTGGAGCAGGTGATGGTGGGAATACTTGCCGGTGCGCACATCCTATTCGAGGACTACCCGGGTCTAGCAAAGACGCTTATCGCCCGCAGCTTCGCCCAGGTGCTGGGGATGGATTTCAAACGGATCCAGTTCACTCCCGACCTTCTGCCGAGTGACATCACCGGTTCACACGTCTTCGATCGCGAGACCGAGGAGTTCACGCTCACTGTCGGACCGATATTCGCCAACATCATTCTGGCAGACGAGATCAACCGCGCTACACCGAAGACACAGTCAGCGCTTCTGGAGGCGATGCAGGAATCACAGGTGACAATCGATGGCGAGACTCATCCGCTGCCATCACCGTTCATCGTCATAGCCACGCAGAACCCGATCGAATACGAGGGGACTTTTCCCTTGCCGGAGGCGCAGCTCGACCGATTCATGATCCGCCTTTCTGTAGGCTATCCCGATGCAGAGGGGGAGGTGGAGATCCTCAGGCGACGGCGGGCGAGAAAGACGGACGATATCGTCCTCTCCCCGACAACGAGCGCCGATGCACTGATGGAGATGCGTGCCGCAGTGGAGGAGGTCTTCGTTGACCCGGACATCGAGAAGTACATCGTCTCCATCGTCGGCAAGACCCGCACCGACAACGACGTCTACGTGGGAGCAAGCCCGCGTGGGTCGCTGGCTCTCCTTAAGCTCTCCCGAGCGCAGGCGGCCCTCGCCGGACGCGATTACGTGCTCCCTGATGACGTCAAGGCGTTCGCCGGGCCCGCGCTGTCGCACCGCCTGATCCTTAGCCCCGACCTGTGGTCGAAGCGGATCACGGCGGCTGACGTTGTGACGAAGGTCCTTCGCCTCGTCCCCGTGCCCAAGGTAGGCTAGCGTGTCCCCGTCAGGAAAGATCGGTGCCATTCTCGCGATCGCCATATCGCTGGCGATCGCCGGTGTTCTCGTGCGCGACGGACGTGTCCTCGCCGCGAGCATCCCTTTCCTGCTCTATGCCGGGATCGCCCTCGTCTCCGTGAGTGAAGCCAAGAAGCCGCAGATCACGGTAGAAAGGCGCCTCAGTGCTGATCATATAGTGGAGGGGGAGACGATCGACGTGACCGTCATCATCACCAACACCGGCCCGCGGATTCCCTGGCTCGGCGTTGCCGAGCGCGTCCCACGCCATCTGGAGATAACAAGCGGTGAGACAACATGCTTTGCAAGCCTTGAGGAGGGCGCGGAGATCACCTTCTCCTACACACTGCGCGCTCCTCGCGGGCTGCGCGCTCTGCCTGGAGTCGATGTCACTACATGGCAACGGATCACTCTCACGCCGCAACGCCAGTTCGTGCCTCACGAAACACAGTTTCTCGCCGTGCCTATCGCTGAACCGATCGATGACATCGATATCCGCCCGGAGCGAACTCGCGCCTATGCCGGGGTCGTACGGGCAAACCGTGGAGGGAGCGGGATCGACTTCTTCGGTTGCCACGCCTATACCACGGGAGATGACATCCGCCGTATCAACTGGCGCGCTTACGCGCGCACGCGGGAACTCATCGTAAACGAATACGAGCAGGAGAGGATCGCCGATGTTACCGTCTTCCTCGATGCCCGCGACCGGGCTAATCCCAGCATCGGTAGCGAAAAAACATTCACCTACGCCGTGCGCGCCGCCGCGAGCATGGCCAAGTACTTCATCAAGCAGGGGAACAGCGTCGGCCTGTTCATCTACGGCGAGTACATGGACTGGACGTTTCCCGGATACGGCAAGGACCAGATGACGAGGATCCTCGATTCCCTCGCTCGCGCCGAGACCGCGGACAAAGAGGTGTTTGATGATCTACGAGCAGTCCCCACGCGGCTCTTTCCCCCGCGTTCGCAACTCGTGATGATAAGCGGCTCGCTTGACGAGCACGATGTGGAGGTACTCGGAGTACTGCGCGCGCACGGTTACCGAATTATCATGATCATGCCCGATATGCTGCGCTGCGAGATCGGCCAGATTCCCGAGAGTGAGGCCCGTGACCTGGCGCTGCGCATCGTCACCTTGCGCCGCAAGCTAATACTGGGCGCCCTGGCCCACATCGGGGTGGAAGTCGTGCAGTGGGACGTTTCAGGTTCGCTCGCATCGCTCGTTGCTTGGACGCT
>CAZRQM010000062.1:0-2316 GCA_964602385.1 uncultured Thermotogae bacterium
TGCCAGTTACCCGGCGATCCACAACAGGATTCGGTTGGACCCGACAGGGTGAGTCGTTCGAAGAATTCAGAGTACCCGGTGAGCGATGCATTTTTCTCCTCGGAAAAGGCGGTGTCGTCCCGAATGCTCACCCCTCCCGGGAAAGTGGTCTGAAAACGCAAACCGTACAAAGAGATCCCATCGATGCTTAGACCGTCACCACCGATCACCTCGCACAGTACGTGGAGGCAATCGAGCCAGTCAGACTTACAGTAGATGGTGGCATCGAGGTCCTTGCTGGTTACAGTAAAGGTTGTCTTCACTCGCAGGAAGATTCCAAACCCGATCACATCGGTTGGGAGGATGGGGATATCGCGCATCGTGAAGGCAAAATAGTCGAACCCCTGTTGCGTGATCGAAAGCTGGGCGTCGATATCGATGTCGCAATCCGCCCAGGTCCAGCGCGCCGTCACGTTCTCGCTTGCGAAGCAGAAGTTGAGCCCGGTGAGGCGCGTGGTGCTGGTGACGGACATGTCATCTATCTGCCACGTGGCAACGAACAGGGTGTAGGAATCGGTCTGGTTGGCGGCAAGGTAGAAGGTGTGTGCGAGGTTGAAATCGAAGAGCGTGGAGCGCGTTGTTGTCTGCCAGTAGCGGAAATAGTCGGGTCCCATTGGGTTAAACGACAGGCTGGACGTGATCGATAACTCTCCCAGAGGGAAGCTCGTGTTGAAGCTAAGGGAGGTGAAGGAGTCCATCGACCAAGTGGCTGTAGCCTGGGTGCGGAATGACCCAATCTGATAGACGGCGGCAATACTGGTAGTGAACGCCGTGAAGGAGAAGGACTGTCCATCAAAGGTGAACGACCCAGTCCACCTCCCGGAGAGGAGACCGACCTCGGGAGGTACTCCCACCTTGATATGAATCTGCGCGGTACTGGTCGTGCCATCGATGTCGGTCACGGAGAACGTTGTGTTGTCGTCTCCAGAGAAGCTGGTATCAGGTGTGTAGGTGAGGGTAACGATCGCTGTGTGCGGCGTCTCGTAAGTAAGCTGTGTCAGATCACCATCGATCGTTCCGTGGCTTGGTCCGTTGATAATTGCGAACGTGAGGAGATCATCCTCAGGGTAGAACGTATCGAGTTCAGGATCGGTCGCTCGCAGCGTAATTGTTACCGAAGTGTCGGCCTCGGTAGCGAAGAGGTTGTCTTCCAACACAGGAACATCATTCACCGAAGCGACCGTGACGGTAACCTGTGCCGGCGATGTTCCACCCCCGTCCACGACCTCATATGTGAACGCATCCGTCCCGTTGTAGTTCGTAACCGGCGTATAGGTGATAGTGTTGTCCGCGTTGACGATTGCCGTTCCGAAGCTCGGGCTCGATGTGATGCTGACCGAGATCAATCCGCTAACGCTGTCATTGGCAAGGACAGCGATGGTTACTGGGGAGTCCTCCGCGGTGATAGCAGTGTCATCGACCGCGGAGGCCAGCGCCAACACTCCGATCGACATTATAGAAACAAACAGGACTATGCACAGAATTCTTCCGTTAGTGTTCATCATGAGAAGAAGATAGCAGAACGACGCGCGGAGATTGATCGCTCTTGACGAGCAAGTACGGGATCCTTTTCTTGCACAGTGCGGACTAATTTCCGTGATGTGTATCACTGTAGCGTCACGGTTATCGACCAGAAGCAACGCCTTCCGGCCTGTATGTGGCGGCCCGAGTGATGTGCCGAACGTGATACCTTCGTTTGGACAGCGCAGAGTGGATGATAGTGGGCACTGTGGACAGATCCCACACAGGGGTCCATTCTCGTCCCGCTCCTACTCCTTGGGCGCTGCAGGGGAAACTGACCGGATTTGGTCGAAGATGCTGATGCCACAGCGTGATGCTCAACAGATGCCCTTTGGATCACTGGGGCAGTGAGTAGCGTGAGAAGGGGCAACTTGCCCTTGACGCAAGGGAAGAAATGGGTTAGGGTGGTGGATCTCCAAGAAGAAGAGGTGGTAACGATGCAAGCATGCCGTATCGCAAAGATGTGTCCTGA
The DNA here is from genome assembly GCA_964602385.1 of uncultured Thermotogae bacterium. Classification (GTDB taxonomy): domain Bacteria; phylum Bipolaricaulota; class Bipolaricaulia; order UBA7950; family UBA9294; genus M55B144. The sequence continues at coordinate 2,033 of CAZRQM010000062.1, forward strand.
AAGCGTTCGTAAGGTCAGTTGCGTCAATAATCCCTTCTTCTTTGTGCATAATCCAAACGCCTCTTTCTGAGGCGCGAATCCACACCAGTTTATTCTTGCCCTCAACTGATTGAGGGAAGTCCGTGCTAATGATGCATGAAGCATGGACACAAGTACTTTACTAATGCACATATAAGGAGATATACAATGTCTAGTTCCGCACAAGAGCAACTTGTCGACGTATTGAAAGTGAAGGATGAAATAATGCATTCGGCGCGCGAATACCTGCGCCAACAGGGATTCAC
>CAZRQM010000062.1:2416-6654 GCA_964602385.1 uncultured Thermotogae bacterium
CGCATCGCGTTTGAGCAGGCGGAAGGAGAGTTCGGAGAAGGATTCGATGATCGTCTGTCTGCATCCCTCTCCGCTCCTGCGTGGGTGATCGACTTTCCGCGCACGGTGCGTGAATTCTACGATCGAGAAGACCCAGCGCGACCAGAGATTCTGCTCGACATGGACCTTGTGTATCCGGAGGGCTACGGCGAGGCCTTATCCGGCGGCGAACGAGAGCACACGTTGCCCCGTATCTTGCGGCGGTTAGAGCAGGACGGAATAGAGAAGGAGCGATTCTCTCAGTACCTAGCCGTAGTTGAAGAAGGGATTCCCGCTTCGGCCGGGTTTGGGATCGGCATTGAGCGACTGACCAGATTTATCTGCGGCCTAGATAGTGTGGAACAGGCACGCCTCTTTCCGAAAGCACCGGGAAAGGTGGGAGCGATCTAGCCGACTGTGAGCTATGTCAACTGAGCGTGTGTAGTGACAGGCGGGCCGGGCTGATCCTGGCCCGCCTCTCTGCACTCTAGAGTTAACGTTTCGTTTTGTGCACCTCCACCGCTATAATGATTCCATCCTATTGTGGAGGAGATGAGTGATGAAACTCGTACGCGGATTGATGACGGGTGGTGGGATTGGCGCTTTCTTCTTTTTCAGCTGGATCATTGAGATGCTGTGGAACAGCATCGTCGTTGGGCACCTGGGGCTTTTCAAGACCTTGACCTACTGGCAGGCGGCGGGGTTGTGGTTCCTGCTCATCCTCCTCTTTGCCTGGACCGGAATCGGAGTCAGCGGCCAGCTATTCCGAAAGTGGCATTCCTACGACTGAGAACGTTTCCCTGTTGCCGGAAGGACGGCGCGCAGGCCACTTGCATCGGTGATCGTCTCAAATTCCATGCCATAGGCCTCTTGTAGCAGCTTCGGCGCGATGACCTCCTGTGGTGAACCTTGGGCGATCAGTCGCCCGGAAGCGAGGAGGACGACGCGCCTGCCGTAAAGAAGAGCGTTGTTGGGGCTGTGTGAACTGATGGCGAACGTGAACCCTTCACGCGCGAGATCGACGATGCGGGTGAACACGTCGTGCTGGTGGCGCGGGTCGAGGTGCGCGTCCGGTTCATCCATCAACAGGTATTTCGCGCCCTGCGTCAGTCCACGAGCGATCAACGTGAGCCGTTGTTCTCCGCCACTAATTGCGGTGTATGGCCGATCGCGCAGCTCCCATAGATCAAGTACTTTAAGCGCCTGTGCCACGCGCTCGTGATCGCTCTTCTGCGGCGAGCTGAAAGGACCGAGGTAGGGGGCGCGTCCCATCAGCACGACCTGGTAGACACTGTAGGTGAACACTGGCTCGTGGATCTGGGGAACAAACCCGATCAAGCGCGCTCGCTGCAGCGGATGAATCCTACGAAGATCCTTCCCGTCGATCTGTACCGATCCGGACTTGGGAGGCCTGATTCCGCACAGGCACTGGATCAACGTTGTCTTCCCGGAGCCGTTCCCTCCCAGAATGAACGTCACACCACTTCCATCTAGTGACAGAGTGATATCGCGTAGCGCGAGTGTGCCGGGGATGTAGGAATAGGACAGATCTATCGCGCCAAGGCTCATCTCCATCCACCCCTCTCGCGAAGAAGTCGCATGAAAAGCAGGAGGAAGACGGGTATGCCGATGAGGCCAGCGAGGATGCCGAGTGGGATCTCTGTTGCCATGGCGGTGCGCGAGATGTCATCCAGAATGAGAAGGATGAACGCCCCGATGCCGATCGACGCCGGAATGAGGCGCGCATGATCCGGCCCAACGATCGCCCGCGCGGCGTGCGGCACGATCAGGCCGATCCAGCCGATCACCCCGCTTATCGAAACAGATGAGGCCACCAAGAGTGACGCAACGAACAAAACAGCGAACCGGCTGCGACGGACGTTGATCCCCAGGGCCAGCGCCTCGGTATCACTCAAGGTCAATACATTCAGACGCCAGCGGATCAGCAGGAAGAACGCGATTCCGAAGACGGTGATGACTAGGAGCGGCCACAGATTTTGCCATCGCGCTCCACCTAGTCCCCCAAGGAGCCAGTATGTGATTGCGGGGAGGGTGTTCAGTGGGTCGGCGACGTACTTGATCAACCCTAGGAGGGCGTTGTAGAAGGCGCTCACGAGGATCCCGGTGACAACCAGGATTAGGATCGATGATCCGAAGCGCAGCCCAATCGCGTAGACGATGAAGATTGCCAGAAGCCCGAATCCGAATGCGAAGAGCTGCACGTAGACCGCACTGTGTGTGAGGAGAAGGGCCAACGCCGCGCCGAACGCCGCGCCCGAACTGATGCCGAGAATGTGTGAATCGACGAGAGGGTTGCGCAGAAGCCCCTGGAAGACAGCCCCGCTCACCGCGAGATTCGCTCCCACGCAGAGTGCAGCGAGGATTCGCGGCAAGCGCACGCGCAGCACCAGTGCGCGGATCGTCTCCGAGACCGCACTGGGCCGAAACAGAGCGCGGAGTGCATCACCAACGGGGATGTGGTAGCGTCCGATGAGAAGCGAGGCGATGGCTAGTGCTGCCGGGAGAATGAGCAGTAGCCAGCTCGCGAGCTGCGAGCTCGAGAGCTTACAGCTCGTAAGCTTCCCGCGACCTATTCTCCCGTCAATCGTGCGACCTCCTCATCAGAGAGCGTATATTCGTAGAACTTGCTGTAGAACGCGCGGCACTCGCCGGGAAGATCGATGTTTACCTCGTTTGGGTAGAGGGTGCGTGCAAGCCACATGATCCCCACAAGAGAATCGGGGACAGGAGTGTCCCATGCGGCGGCAAGGGCAGGCATCTTGTAGACGCGGCCGTTCTTCACCGCGGGAATCGTGTGCCAATCCGGATCGTTCAAGATCTCCTGCGGCGTCAGGCCGCCGTAGCTTGTGATGATTATCACGTCCGGGTTCCAGACGAGGATCTGCTCGATGTTGACATCGTTCCAATAGCCATGTAGGCCATCGGTCACGGAAACTCCGCCTGCCACGTCGATCATCAGGGTCTGGTACATGTCACCGCTGGCGACGCGCAATGGGGAGCTGCCGCAGAAGTAGACGCGCAGACGCTCCGTGTCCGCTATCGCCTTCGTGGCATCAGCGATCTTTGCCATCATCCGGTCGTAGTAAGCGGCGAAGTCCTGTGCCCGACTGGCAGTCTCCGGCCCGAGGGCCTCTCCGGTGAGGAGCATCGCCTCTTTCATCGCCTCCGGGCTTTCCGCTACGTACTGGATCGCGGGGATGCCAAGATCGATGAGGCGATCGGCGAGGTCACCGTGTTTTGTCGGGTTGGTAAGGACGAGGTCGGGGTTCCTGGAAACGATGTCTTCCAGATTCGGTGTGCCGCCAGAGAGTTTCGTGTCGAGATTTGGTTCCATCTTCCATAGCCCATCCGGAGCCTTGGATAGCCCATTTATCTGGACATACCACGCGTTGACAATGCGTTCGCTGGCTCCCAGTGCGTACACGTAGTACGTCGAGATCCCGTACGCGCTCACGATGCGCGTGACTGGCTGCGGGATGCTCACCAATCTTCCACTCTGATCCACTACTTGTACGTCAGTCTCTGTCGCGAAGGCGAAAACGGATGCTGCGACGAGTAGCAGCACGACAACCGCGGCGATACGGATTGGGTCATGCATTCGGCATTTCATGTCTGTCTCCTCCTGTTTCTTGTGAGAGTGCTTGCTTACACTCATTGAGCCACTCGATGGCGGCCCCCATTTGATGAGCGCGAAAGCTGGTGGCGAGATCGGCCAGTGTGCGATCATCTGTTGGAAGATCCCTGTGTTGCGATACGCGTGCGCGCAAGCGCTCAAGAAACGTAGCCTGATCGTCGATCAGAGAGATGGCTGCTTTGTCCCCCTTGCGCCGCAGGAAGTAGAGCTTGGCCAGAAACTCGACGCGCATGTCTCGCAGGTGCCGCACGGGACTTGAGCACCAGCGCCTGAACTCCTCTCTGCCTCTTGCCGTGATCAGATAGACCTTTCGCGGTGGGCGATCCTCCTGCATCTGCACCTCCACATTAACCAATCCCTTGTTCTCTATGGAATGAAGAGCCGAATAGATCTGGCTTGTGGCGATTGTCCAGAATGGGGCGAGCGCGGCATCGACTCGCTTTCGCAGGGCGTATCCGTGCAGTGGCCCCTCGTTGAGAAGACCGAGAATCGCGTACTCCACCGGGAAGGTTCTCTTGGGCATGCTGCCTCCGTAAGAGATTATTCTAATGAAGAATAGCCTTTA
>CAZRQM010000063.1:0-6645 GCA_964602385.1 uncultured Thermotogae bacterium
AACCCCTTCTTCAGGTCACTGGGGAAGCACTACACTTTGTGAGGAGCCAGCCGGAGGAGTGCTCACATAAGCTGCTAACCTCCCGCCATGCAAGCAAGGGTGACTAGGCCACTTGGTTGTGGCATCTAGCCGAGGAACATCCGGATCTTTTCGGGTGTACCAGCGCACTTCTCGCCATTCCTGACCCAGATCTGTTCGTGCGTGCCGCGCACAAAGTGAGAAGAGTCTTTCTCTATCATCCAGCACTTGGCGGGGGGGTGCTTTGCTTGCAGTGCCTGTGGCAAGGTTCCCATTCCGCTTCTCTGCGATGACTCTTTGCGAGATATGTGTGTATTGGGAACGGCGAAGGACCTTCTCGTAAGCGCAGACGAGGGTGCATCACTGATGGTCTCGGTAGTTGACATCTACGGCACGCACGCATGGTGCCTTGGCCCTTGCCTCGGTGCTGTCGATTGCGATGGAACCGGCCCTATTAGCGCACAGCGCCTATTCTTGTCGGGAGAAAACTATCATGAGGTGGACGGCGGCGCGGTTTGTCACGCTGGCTTCATCATCAACCTGCCCCACGCCGCCGAGGACCTCGTCAAGACTGTCTACGCTACGAAAGAAGACCCGGTAGCCGCTCGATAATGCGCGTTATCAACCGCACAGTGTTCTCAAAGTCGTTCAAGCGCAGCGTTGATGTCGGCGAGTGGATGAACCGGCAGGGGACGGAGACAACGCCTGTAAGGATCCCCGCCCGTGTGGTATGAATCGCCCCGGCATCCGTCCCTCCGTAGGTGGGGAGTTTGTACTGGTAAGGGATTGCTCCCTCCTCGGCCACTCTCTCTATCGCTTCGATCAACTTGCGGGAGACGATAATCGACCGATCGGCGACGGTGATCGCCGGGCCACGGCCGAGGCGCACCGGTTGACTGTTTTCGGGAACTCCAGGCATATCGGCACCGATCGTTCCCTCCAGTGCGATCGCCAGATCGGGATCGATCTGATACGCTGACGTGCGCGCGCCGCGCATACCAACCTCTTCCCCGACGACGAACGAGAAGACGATGTTGATGTCAAGGTCCTTTCCCGCCAGGCGGCGTGCAGTCTCTAGCATCACCGCGCAGCCGGCACGATCATCGAATGCCTTTCCGGTGACGTACCCGTCGTGCAACTCCATGAATGGGTAGTGAATCGTCAGCGGATCACCGATGTGAAAGCCCATATCGAGCGCGTCCTGCTGCGACGTTGCGCCAACATCGATGAACATGTTCTCGATGGGGATCGGCTTCTTGCGCTCCTCGTCGGTCAGGATGTGGGGTGGAGCAGAACCAATCACGCCGTAGCGCTTCTTGCCGCTGCGGGTGAGGATCTCCACCCGATGCCCGGGGATGATGCGCGGGTCCCATCCTCCCAGCGGAGCGAATCGCAGATAGCCACTGTCTTCGATCCACTTTAGCATGAACCCCACCTCGTCCATGTGCGCGTCGAGCATCAGGGTAAAATCGCCCTTACCCTTGCGGATAGCAAAAAGGTTCCCCAATGTGTCGGTCTTCACTTCATCAACGTGCGGTGAGACGAGCTCAGTTATCTGCTCGCGCACCTCGTCTTCAAAGCCGGATACTCCAAATGCATCGGATAGCTGACGCAGTACATCGATCGATTGCATAGATCCTCCTTTCATAGGTCGTGATTATAGGGCGCAATTTGACACCCGCAACGCACTGTACAGCAATGTGTGTGCAATTGCGGCGGAGCTGTCGATGAATCACCTTATTCGGCCACAAATTGCGAGTTCATGCCTGGCATCCAGTGATTGCTTGGCATACGTTGTGAGATCCCTTGACAAAGGCGTCGAGGGAGTTAGTATATGCAATATGGCGCATGAAAGCATAAAGACTACCTGCACAGGCCTGCTCCCTCTCTTGCGAAGGACAGAGCATTCCCCAATCTGGTTCTGGTTGCCTTCGTCCTCCAGTGGAGAGAAATGCCAATGTGAAGTCGAAGTGCGCTGCAGGCTTGAGCATCACGGATCCAGTCTTCTCGCGGCGTTTCAGACACGTGATCGAGACCGGTCAACTTGTGCAGAGGTGAGATGAAGTGAAGATTTCGAAGGAACTGAAGATTTTCTCGGGAATTGTTACCATATTCCTCGCCGCGTATCTGGTCCCGTTTGCCAACCCCGTGATCCGCCGCTCGGGGATGGAGGCGCTGTTGATGCTCCAGGAATACGCACGCCAACACGTCCTCTTCTGCCTGGTGCCGGCGTTCTTCATCGCCGGTGCGATCGCCGTGTTCATCAGCCAGGCGAGTGTGATCAAGTACCTGGGCGCGGGAGCGAAGAAGGTAGTTGCATACAGTGTTGGCTCGGTCTCCGGCGCGATCCTTGCCGTCTGCTCGTGCACGGTACTTCCGCTCTTTGCCGGGATCTATAAGCGTGGGGCGGGGCTGGGACCGGCTATCGCCTTTCTCTACTCCGGACCGGCGATTAACATCCTCGCGATCATCCTCACTGCCCGCGTTCTCGGGATTCAGCTTGGCTTGGCGCGAGCGATTGGTGCCATATCATTCTCGGTCATTATCGGTTTTGTCATGCACCTCCTGTTTCTCAAGGAGGAGAAGGCGAAAATGAAGGATGCCCTCGTCTTGCCACAAGAGGAGAATGCGCGACCATTGTGGAAGACAGCAATCTACGTTGCGGTGATGATCGCCATACTCGTGTTCGTTAATTGGGGCAAGCCGGGATCGATCGAGATCCAGACCGTTCAAGGGCAGACGATCGCCGCCACCCGTGCTGGTGAGACTGCGGATACCATTTTGTACAAGTTGAGTGGTGATGCGAATGTCTTGTCCGTCTCCAAGTCTGATGTGGAGCACGTTTCCTACCCTCCCTCGGTCTACACGTCCATCTACCATGCGCGGTTCTATATCACGGGGGTATTCCTCCTTGTCCTGCTCGTTCTCCTTCGCTTGTGGTTTAACAAGGCAGAGACCAAGGAGTGGAGTGGATCGAGCTGGTCGTACGCTAAGCTGATCCTACCGTACCTATTCGGAGGTGTGCTCATTGCTGGCTTCCTGCTCGGGCGCCCCGACCACCTGGCACTGATCCCTTCTGATTGGATCAGCGCAAGCGTGGGCGGGAACTCTTGGCTGGCCAATGGCGTGGCGAGCATCGCCGGTGCGTTCATGTACTTTGCCACCCTCACTGAGATTCCTATCCTGCAAGGGCTACAGGGAGCGGGAATGGGGAACGGTCCGGCATTGGCTCTCCTTCTTGCCGGTCCGGCGCTTTCCCTCCCGAACATGCTCGTTATCCGCAAGGTATTGGGTACGAAGAAGACGCTGGCCTACGTCGGTCTCGTCATTATCGCCGCAACCTTAACTGGAAAGCTGTTCGGTTTCATCGTTGGGCCATGAGAAGCTTGATAAGCATCGACGTGGATCTGATCACGCTTCAGATGTTCTTCCTCAAGCTCGACATCATTTCGGCCAATTGCGGCTCCAGCAGTATCCCCACGATTACTGAGGAGGCAGATGAACGGCTGGTGATCGATGGCTGCTCGCCTCAGTGCGGCGCCGCAGCTCTGCAGAAGGCGATTCAATCGGGTTCGGCACGTCGTGATCACACAGCTTGGCTTCGCCAAGGCAGAGACACCAGCTACTAAGCAGGCGATTGACCGCGTCCTGCGCGGGAGATCAAGGCGCTTCTGGAAAGCGAAAGGTAGGTAAGGATGAGACAACATCAAGAAAGGAAGGCGTGGAACACACGAACGCGCTGGCTGATACTCTTGGCCGCCGTGTTGCTCCTTATACTTACGCTAACGGCCTGCACGCCCCGGAGTGATGCGGGCGGATCGTTGGAATCGGTTTCACCGGCCCCTGAGACGGTTGCCGCCGCACCCGAAGCTGGCCCATCGGGCACGGCCTCTGCGACGGAGGAAACACAGGCAGCCGATCCAGTGAACGAATATGTTGACGAGACTGTGGCCAAGAGTGACGAGGCGACCGACGTCAACACATCACCGAAAGAAGAGACAGTCGAGGCACCCGTGGTCGAAGACGAGGTGAAGCCACTGCCACGACTGATTGATCTTGGCGCGGGCAAGTGCATCCCGTGCAAGGAGATGGCACCAATTCTCGAGGAACTCGCCGAGACGAAGAAAGAGTACTTCGAGGTTGTCTTCTTCGATGTGTGGGAGAACCCAGACATTGCCGGGCAATACGGAGTTCGGATCATCCCGACGCAGATCTTTGATTCAGCCGATGGAACGGAGCTCTATCGACATGTCGGCTTCTACTCGCGTGAGCAGATCCTCGACAAGTGGCGCGAGCTTGGAATCGACGTGGGAGAGTAGGCGACAATGGAAGGATTACTTTCGAACCTGACTCAGGCGCTCGGCCAGAGCGCTCCTTTGGCGATCGGCGCTTCGTTCGTCTGGGGCGTGTTGAGCATATTGCTCAGTCCCTGTCACCTGGCGAGCATTCCGCTGATCATCGGGTACATCGGCAAGCAAGGGAACGTAACCACGACGCGCTCTTTCACGCTATCGGTGGCGTTCGCTGTCGGCATCCTCATGACGATCGCCGCGGTTGGCAGCGTGACTGCCGCGGCAGGTCGGCTGATCGGTGACGTCGGGCGGATCGGCACCTTCGTCATGGCCGGCGTCTTCCTTCTGGTCGGGCTCTATCTTTTGGACATCATCTCCCTCTCGTGGGGCGGCCCCTCGGGGACAAGGGTTCGGCGAGGCGGGCTGCCCGGGGCACTCCTCCTCGGCCTGCTGTTTGGGATCGCCCTCGGGCCGTGCACGTTTGCCTACCTGGCTCCGATACTTGCTGTGACGTTCGACATGAGCGCGACGAACGTTGCGCTGTCGGCGAGCCTGCTCCTGGCGTTTGCTCTCGGCCACTGCGCCGTCATCGCGGTCGCCGGCGGGTCGATGGGGGCCGTACAACGATATCTCAACTGGAACGAACGAAGCGGCGCGATCACCTGGATCAAGCGAGTAAGCGGTGTTCTCGTGATCTGCGGAAGCGCGTATCTGGTTTACACGGCACTATAAAGAGCCGGAAGGAGGAAGGATGAAGATTGAAATCATGGGCACGGGGTGCCCGAAGTGCATTGCGACGATGGCAAACGTAGAGAAGGCTGTCGTCGAAGCAGGAGTTGACGCAGAGATCGTAAAGGTGGAGGACATCGCCGAGATGGTGGCGCGGGGCGTGATGATGACGCCGGCCATCGCTATCGATGGCGAGGTAAAGGCAGTTGGGAAGATTCCGACGGTGGCGCAGATCGTTGACTGGCTCTCGTAGTCACGACGGAAGGCTTCAATTGGAATAACCAAGATCCAACACAAGAGGAGGTTTGAGATGATCAAGATCGAGGTTCTTGGAACAGGGTGCCCAAGCTGTCAAGCCACAATGAGCAATGCACAGAAGGCTGTGAGCCAAGTGGGCATTCAGGCAGAACTTGTAAAGGTGTATGATATTGCCGAGATCGTCGCCCGTGGCGTGATGATGACACCAGCCTTGGCGGTCAATGGAGAGGTCAAAATGGCAGGAAAGGTGCCAACGGTGGATGAGATCACGGGATTGCTAGAGTCGAAGGAATAGGCCAAGCCCTCAAGGCATGAAGGGAGTCAGTGCTTCACGAAACGCCGGCAAACTAGTGCATGTGTTGTCTCTCTTGTTGGCCAAGTCGAGAGATGGGAGTAGTATTACGTCTTGGTGCATCGACGGATGAATAACGACGACATGAGAAACCCGCTTGATGAGAGGGTCGCTGAGATCGGCCAAGCGCTGGCGCAGCCGACACGCCTCCAGATCCTGCGCTTGCTTGCCAAAGGGGAGCTGTGCGGCTGCGAGATTGTCCCTGAGTTTGAGCTTGATCAGTCCGGTGTCTCCCGGCACCTGACAGCCCTGAGGCGAGCTGGTTTGATCGACTCCCGTCGCGATGGCGTGCGTATCTACTGGAAACTAGCCGATCAGCGGATTGTAGAGCTTCTTCGACTTGCTGGAGAGATTGCACAGTTACGCTGAATATTACTCCATGCCGAGTTGTTGCAGCGCGAATACCTCAACCGGGACGCGGCATCTTGGGGTACTATTGGTGAAAAGGAGAGCACATGAAAAAGAAGATAGCGATACCAACGCAGGGCACTGCTGGATTGGACGATCAGGTGGAGGAGCATTTCGGACGCGCACAGCACTACACATTGATCGACGTGGAGGACGAGAAGATCGTGGACACACAGGTGCTCGACGTTCCGTTTGCCGAGCACGGCCCGGGTGATCTTCCCAACTGGATCCATTCTCAAGGAGCCGATGCTGTCCTTGCCTGGGGGATGGGACCGAGCGCAGTCAACTTCTTTGATCAACTGGGGATCGAGGTCGTCACTGGCGCTACCGGCCCGGTGCGCGACGTGATCGAGGGCTACATCCGCGGTAACCTTGAGACAATCGAATGGGTCGAGCCGGAAGGGCATGGCCAGGGCCACGGCCACCAGCACTAATCCACTTACCCGCGAATGAGAAAGAAACTGTGGGCCACTCACACACACATAACACAGAAGATGTCAGCGGAGCGCGACTGTTCATCACAATGATGCTCAACTTCGTGATCGCCGCGGCGGAGATTGTCGGCGGACTGATCTCGGGGAGCCTGGC
>CAZRQM010000064.1:0-4196 GCA_964602385.1 uncultured Thermotogae bacterium
GTTGTATGCCATCACATGTCCCTCCAACACCATTAGATGAATGTAGTATATGCATCCGTTGCTGGATTAGCAAGATGGTTTGTCGGACAGGCTCTCTTACTTCATATTTGAATGAGGCGTGCACCCCTAGAAATGGGCCAATGAAAAGTAGAGAATCAGCCTGAAGGCAGGAAGAAAAGGAAGATCAGAGAGATTGTGGTAGAGCCGCAGCAAAGAACAATACGCCCGAGAGGATTCGTAATCTCGGCTGTCCTTCGGAGAGCTTGCGAGTTCGTATTCCAGAACTCACGAAACCTCTCACCACTCAGGCGTAAAAGCGGAACGGGTTTGCAGCCCGCTCCGCTTTTACGCCCGAGAGGATTCGTAACCTCGGCTGTCCAAAGGACAGCTTGCGAGTTCGCATTCCCGAACTCACGAAACCTCTCACCACTCAGACGTAAAAACGGAACGGGTTTGCAGCCCGCTCCGCTTTTACGCCCGAGAGGATTCGAACCTCCGACCTTCGCATCCGGAGTGCGACGCTCTGATCCACTGAGCTACGGGCGCAGAAACTGGCGGAGGGGGCGAGATTCGAACTCGCGGACGAGCTATGAACCCGTCGACGGTTTAGCAAACCGTTGTCTTGGACCTCTTGACTACCCCTCCGGGTTTCTACATTCTACGATGACCCTCGGCATCGGTCAACCTGGAGTACTTCCGTGGTGATAACCCTCTGCTTCGACAGCAACGTCGCACACAAGGTGCGACGCTACATCTAGCTTGCCGTAGCGCCCGACCTTGCCTCCGACGTTAGGTTGCGGGCCCGATCGATAATAACGTGGCAGATGAACTGCCTCGCTACGAAAACCAAGATCTTATGTAGAGTTCGCTCCTGCCTGCCCCGTGGAGTCTTACTCCACTGGGGTACCCAACGTTGGCTTTACAAGCTCGGGATCATCAAAGTCCTCAGGCTCCATGCGCTGCACCTCAACGTGGCAGTCTGCCTGTTTTGAGAAGCGAACAGGGCTGCCACGCTACAGAAAAATCAACTGATTTGGCGGAGGGGGCGGGATTCGAACCCGCGGAACCTTGCGGCTCGCCGGTTTTCAAGACCGGTGGTTTAGTCCACTCGCCCACCCCTCCGAGCGCAGATTATACCGACACACCTGACTCTCAGCGAGTGGAACTCAACAAACCCAACAGACCTTATGAACTCAATGAACCGTCGTGCCTTCGGCATCTATCACTCCTCCCCCAAGGATCTCCTCGCCATCGTATAGAGCGACGATCTGGCCTGGCGTGACGGCTCGCTGCGGCACGTCGAAATCGACCGAGAAACGGTCACCTGAAAGGGCATGGAAGGTGCCTGGAACTGCCGGTGAGCGGTAGCGGATCTTCGCGTCAATTCTCATCCCATCCTGCCGCGGTTCGCCCAGGGTGAAGCTCGCCTCGGAAGCGGTTAGCCTTCTTGAGTAGAGGTCCGCCTCCTGCCCGACGATGATGGCGTTCTTCTCCGCATCGAGCCCGATGACGTACAGCGGAGTGGCGCTTGAGATCCCTAGGCCACGTCGCTGGCCAATCGTGTAATGCACTAGGCCGTCGTGCGTGCCGACCATATTTCCATCTGTGTCGAGGATCGGCCCGGGGCAGATCACCCCTTCCGAAAAAAGAAAGTCGGCGCGTCCTTCGATCGCGAAACACAGGTCTTGGCTCTCGGGGAGTGACGCCGCATGCAGACCGTTGCGCCGCGCGATGGCGAACACCTCGTCTTTTGTCAGTTCGCCGACAGGGAAGAGCAGGTGTGCGAGGTCCTCTTGCTGCAGGCCGTACAGGAAGTAGGTCTGGTCCTTGTTGCGGTCGAGGCCACGGAGTAGGTGTGCCGTGCCCGTTTCATCGCGCGAAAGGCGCACGTGATGGCCTGTCGCGACGTAGTCGAATCCGTGTTCGCGCGCATACTGCAGCGCGAGGCCGAAGCGTAGGTGGCGGTTGCAGTTTCCGCAGGGGTTTGGGGTCTCTCCGCGGCTGTAGCGAGCGATGTAATCACGCAGGACTCGCTCGTAGAACAGGTCACTGGCATCGATGGTGCGCTGCTTGATACCAAGCTCCGCCGCGGCGAGAGCAGCACAATCCAGCGAGCAGCACTTCGTCGCTCCCCCGTAATCGGGTGCGGCGGGGTATGACCAAAACCAGAACGTGATCCCCTCGACCTCGTAGCCTTGCTCGATGAGCAGCTGCGCGGCGACTGTGCTGTCCACTCCGCCGCTCATGCACACGAGAACGCGCAACTCTACCCCTCTTCCCCCTTGGGGATGATGCATAGGAACTCGAACGGCTCTTTGCCGCTGCTCCGGAACTGGTGCTCCTCGTTCGGCGGGACGAAGATGAAGTCGCCCGCGCTCACCGGCGTCTCGCCATCGCACCCCTTGACGATCCCCTCACCAGAGAGGACGAATAGCTCATGTTCCCACGGGTGCTTGTGGTACGGGCTGAAGCCGCCCTCCACGAGGGTGAACAGGCGCATTATGAAGTTCGGCGCACCTTGCTCCGGGCCAATGAGGACGCGTTTCTTGACGTTGACGACCGTATCTCCATCGCTGATGTCCACCGCGGGAACCGCGTGAGCTCTTCCAACTATGATCATGTAGTCACTCTCCTTGCAGATTACTGATGACAAACGGGACGAGCATCTCCTCCGGCGTGAGGCCGGCGTGCATCCCCCGCAGCTTTGTACTGTCCTTGTACGGATAGTATAGAGTCTTTCGCCCGGTGGAGGCGATAATCAAGTCGCCGATGCGGTCGCGCGACTCGCGAAGGACCTCTCCCATCCCGAACAGGCCCGCATCGAGTGCTTGCTCGGCATCCAGGCAAGTAACGTTACCTGAGAACGTCTCGGCGATGATGCGAGAAACCTCTTCCTTCCTCCCGTCGCGGACGAACAGGTACGCGGCACGCGTGTCTCCTACCGGTGGAAGAGCGAGATTGCCGTACAGATCGGGATATTTCGTGATATCGATATAGTCTGCCTCATCCATCGGAACAAACCCGTGGTCCGCGGTGATGAGAAGGAGTGTATCCTCGACGCGACCTGAAAGCTCACGCTCCAGCGCGGCATCAATCGACCGCAACTCGGCGGTGAACACATCCGTCCACGGAGAGTGCACGTGCGCGATGGCGTCGGTGTCCGCCCAGTACAGACTGACGAACGTTTTCCCCTTCGCCTCATTGAGCGTCTCGCGCGTTGTCACCAGCATATCGGACAGGTTTACCACCGGGTGGATCTTTGCCGCACCGTCGTAGAGAAGGCGCGATAGTCCACTCTTTGCGATGTGCTTGGTCATCAACACGTGCGAGTCAACGCCGAGCCGACGCAGATGCTCAAACAGGGTGGTAACGTTGAGGAAGGTCTTATCGTCGATCCCCGCTTCAAGGGCGTTGTCGCTTTTATCGTTACCTAAGAGGGACAGGCTGATCATGTTCGTGATCGCCGATGTCTCCTTGAGGTAGAGGCGGTAGCCGAGCATCCCGTGCTCTTGTGGGGTGACGCCGGTACTCAATGAGGCGAGAGCGGTTGCGGTTGTCGACGGGAAGACGGAGGTGAGCGGAATCATCTTCCCTCGACCGATCAAGCAGTTGAGGAACATGTCGGGAAACTCCGATAGCAGCCTGGTCAGGTGCATGTACCCCATCCCATCGAGGATGAGCAAGATAACTCTTTGCGGCAGATTCGGTGGAAGAAAGGGCAACAACACGCTGCCACGCTCAATCCGCTCGCCAAAGAGGCCGCGGATGAAGGAGGGGATACTATCGATGGAGTACGAGCCGTAGTCCGGCGCAATGAGACCTGGTGGCAACAGGCCGTGGAGGTGATTTGAAAGAAGCTTCGCTTCGATAGTTTCTCGTGTGATCATGGCCTGCAATTGTAATCGCCTGAAGAGGAAATGGAAACGTGCCACTCTTCTCTTACGCCCGCTCGCTTCGCTCGCTCAAGCACGCGAAGGTCGCCAAGAACTGCTGTTCTCTCCAGCTTGGGCTTTCCTTGGCGTCCTGTCTGTCAAGACACGACGACAGACAGGCCTTTGCGGCCTTTGCGTGAGAATGCTCTCTGCCTTTCTGATCACTGGTCACTCATAACGCATCACTGCCTCACGTCATTGGCGATAAGTCCCGGAAGCTCATCGAGGCTGCGGATATCTCCATCATCATTATTGCGAGAGATG
>CAZRQM010000064.1:4296-6645 GCA_964602385.1 uncultured Thermotogae bacterium
TCCCGGAAGCTCATCGAGGCTGCGGATATCTCCATCATCATTATTGCGAGAGATGTGTATCGGAATGAGCCCTGCTGCGCGCGCGGCCTCTATGTCCTCCGGTCCGTCTCCCACGTAGTAGCCGCGCGTGGTGTGGAGACGATCCATCATCGCAAGCAACATCGCGGGAGACGGCTTGGCGAATCGCAACTCTAGTAGCGTATCGCCGCGACCGAGCCACACGCCGAACACTCGCTGCAACGCAAAGCGTTCGATGACGCGGTCGACGACCGCCTGCGGTGAGTTGGAGATGAGTCCCAGCGGGTAGCGTTCGCTTAGCTGGACGAGTACTCCAGCATCCGGGAAGAGTCGTATCTCTACACTCTCCAGGGCGGCGAGTTTGTAGGCAATGTAGTTCTCATCCCGTCGCTTCCACAGCAGATGTGGGTCGTCGATCCCCCACTTCTCGCATACAACAGTCGAGTTGTCGCGCATACTGCTTATGTACAGAGCGCGGGTGTTTTCCTCCGTCGGCGCAAGATCGAAATCGGTGAGCGTGCGCACAAACGAGTCGCGAAACCAGGTATCGCCGGGACGATCGGAGTCGAGGATCACCCCATCCATGTCAAAGCCGACGAGCGTCCTCACGCACTCCTCACCGTTCGTTCTATCCGCAATCCGTGTGCCAGTAGGCCAGAGAGGAACGGCTGCGTGGGGACGCACGTCTCTTGCGGGAGCGCGCCACGCGACGTGATTTCTCCGCACGCGATCATCAACGCTATCTGTGCGATGGGGAAGCCCGTGGTGCGCATCATCGCCGAGAGGTCAGTCGATGCGTCGTAGTTGTCGATCATCTCGTAGCGGATCTCGCGCGGCTCTCCATCGAGGGTTCCACGTGCGCTCACGCGCAACAAGACGACGTCCGGCTCGTCAAAAGAGAGGTGCTCGCGCAGTAGGTGCACAGCGAGTGAGCGAGGAACGATATCCATGCCATCTATCTGCTGCGGATCGTTGTCGAAGAAGCCAAGGTCGGCCATCGCCTTCACCTTTTCCAGGTGTCCAGGGTAGCGGATCGTCTTGTACTCAAGGTTCTTCACGCGACCGTACATGGTCTGGGGGAGGGTCGAGCTCCCGCCCGAGGTGTGGAACGCCTCCAGTTTATCATATGGTGTTGAAAATGAGATCTCTTCGCGCTCGGTGAGCGAGGGCACGGTAACGATCTCCCCGTCGCGAAGCACGGTTGATGGTTCCATGTACTCGTTGATGAGGCCATGTGGAGAGAAGACGATCTGGTAGCCAAGGGGCGGTCGCGGGTGTTGCGGGAGGCCACCGACGCGAATCGAAACGCTCTCCGCACTATCAAGGTCCTCCACCGCGGCGGCAGCAAGGATGTTCACCAGCCCGGGAGCGAGGCCACAGTCGGGGATGATCGTCACTCCCGCCGCTCGCGCCTGTGCATCAAGCGCCAGTTCACCGGCGACGATGCGGTTGTTTCCTCCAAGATCGCAGAACGAGACGCCGCTCTCCAGGGCCGCCTGTGCGAGACTGAGGTTGAAGAAGTATGGGACGGCGCTGATGGCAACGTTAGACCCCTCCATTGCTTCGCGCACCGCGCGGGGAGCACTGACGTCGAGCCTCCGTGGAACAATCCTCGTGTCTCGTAGACGCTCGGCTATTCTTTCAGCTCGCGAGAGCTCCCGATCGGCAACTATGATCTGGTCCACCGCGTCGTGCGAAGCGAGGTAGTGGGCGATCGCCTGTCCCATCATCCCAGCACCGATAAGAATAATCTTCATTCCGATTCCTCCTCTATCATCCTTGTGAACTGCTCGCGCAGCTCCTGCGACCACTCATCCGTGTTCCAGGAGAGGCCACTCTCTGGGGAGAGGCCGCCCTCCGGTGAGAGGCCGCTCTCCGCGGAGCCATCTAGATTCGATCCACCCTCAGCAGCATCGCGCGTAGCAACTGAGAACGTGAACGATCCGATCCCATCAAGCTGCATCGTCTGCGGATCATCCGGCGCTACAAACCCACCGCCCGCATTCCCTGAAACGATTCCCCTCAGGCGCAACGTTTGATCTGGCAGGGTGAGAACAACGTACAGACTCCCCGTCCCGCTTCCGGCGGTGTCCGCGGAGAGGTCGACGTCGTTGGTGGAGAGCTCTATCGCCCCGTGCAGCGTGATCACCTCGCCCGAGTCGAGCATCCCGCGAGCGGTGAACGTGGCCCATCCGCTTCCAATCAGGGTGTTGCTGTCCCCACTCGCTGCTCCACTCAGCGTTCCCTGCGCATGGAACGCCGTCTTGGTATCTCCGATCGTCAGGTCCCCCGTCAGGCTGATCGCTCCACTGATCTGCGCGGTGACGTTCG
>CAZRQM010000065.1:0-6602 GCA_964602385.1 uncultured Thermotogae bacterium
ACAGTCCCACAGGAAGATACCGTGATCCAGATTCTCCGCATGGTTCCCTTCCAGATTATCATAATGGCAACTGTCGAGATAGATTCCATTGCGGCAATCCGTCACTCGATTATCGATCAGTGAAGCATCGTGACAGCGCCATAGAAATATCCCGTGCTCCTTGGCGCCCACGATGACATTCCCAGTGATCGTGGTTCCATCTGATTCCGTCCCTTCGATCCCGCGGCGGCAGGAGCTGATTGCGTTGTGATCCATGATCATCGTTGGGGACTGATAAACAAAGATCCCCGACGCAAGGCCGGTGAGTCTGCAGTTCGTCACCTGGACGTGCGAGACGTTGCTAAGGAGGATGCCGATAGACGTACGACCGTTTCCGGCTATCTCGCAGTCACGTATGATCAGATGGACGGATATCCCCTTCACCTCAATTCCGATACCGGCTTGCACTTCGATTGACCAGTCGCTGATTATGTATGGATCGTCCATTGAACCGCTTCCGGACATGACCCCGTTGCCCAAGTGTAAATCGGTATCAGAAAGGATGGAGATCTGGTCATGCAGAGCGTCGCCCCGCGCGACCGGGCAAGCAAAACCAATCGCGACGAGGCAAACGAGAAACAAGGAGAAAGCATGCTTTGTCATAGTCCCTTTTGCACGAGAAGCTCATCCATCAGATTGATGAGCTCTTCCTCTCTTCCGTGTGGGACGAGCGCTGCGGCAGCGTACCCGTGGCAGGCATCGATCGTCCCATCGACCTGCAGCGCTGCCTCCGGGAGGAGCCAGTCGAGGCCGGGCATATCGCCATCGATGATCCTCTGACCAAGCGATGTGGGAACACGCATCGACACCTTCGCCAGATCCCATTCGAAGGTTCCCAGTCCGGGGATCTCCGCAGGCATGTCCTGGAATCCAGCGATGTACTTGGTTGGATCCATGAACGCCTCATCGCGGATGTCCATGCAGAATTCGCCGATGATCTTCACCCCCATCGGGGAGAAACCGCCTCCGACGATGAACCATTGATTATGGTCCGTCACGTGGAGGTTTCCGCTCTTCAATCGGGCGAGCTGTTGGGCGAAGCGCTCTTCCTTGAGTGCACTCAGTTCCGCCAATTTCCTGTCATATTCATCGCTCGGGCCTTCAAAGCAGGCGCTAATTCCTACCTCCGGGCCTCCCGCGGCGTACCCGGCCGCACCGAGGACCGTAAGCGACTTGGAGAACGGGGTGAGCGGGATCTCGCCACCGAAGCGAGTCAGGGCGTAATCTTCCTTCTCGCTTCCCTTGGAGATGATGCTGATGTCCCCGCGCTTGGCGGCATCCAGCAGAGCCTCGCGGTTGTAGGCGATGAGTTTGCCGCTGCGATCGTGCGAATCGCCGATCGCTCCGATCACCCCAAGGTAGCGCAGATCGACGTTCTTCTCGTCGAGTACGGTGGCGAAGATCGTCGCCGCGGTCGCGGCGGAGATCTCATCCTCGCCGGAGAGGCCGAAGCACTCGCTCGACAGGTTCAACACCTTGTCTGATGTCGATTCCTCGGCCGGATGATGGTCGAGGATGAGGGTAAACGAACGATCGCGGTTAAGCTCGCAGATGACTGGGGCCGCTCTTCCCGCGAGGTCGGTATAGACCACCGGGTGTCCGGCAGCGCGATCATGAATCCGTTCGACTATGGGAGGATGAATCCGCTCCAGAGCGATTCGTTTCACGTGGAAACCGTCACGGGTGAGCGCGGTCTCAAGAACTGCTCCTGCCGTGAGCCCGTCGGCGTCGTTGTGGTGCACCAGGGTCACTTCTTTCCCGGCCGCGCGTAACTTGGCGATTCCATCCTTCAATGCCGCGATGTATGACTGTTTACTCATGTCAGCGCTCCTTTGCTTCCAAGATATCAATCACTGAATCGAACGCGAAATTCGGAGATATCCCAAGAGAGCGTAGCTTATCTTCGGTCATCGCCCCCGAGCGCACGAAGATCGTAGCCATCTCCATTCCACGCCCCGCGAGCATATCGGTGTCCATGTCCCCGACGATGGCACACTCCTTCCCGGAAAGGCCGAGTCGATCGAGTGCGATCTTCACGATGTACGGTGAGGGCTTGCCGATGATCGCGTCCGGCTCGCGGTCCACCATGTAAGAGAGGGCACCGATCACCGCCCCTGTTCCCGGGATGACGCCGTCCTTTGCTGGGAAGATGCGATCCGGGTTTGTAGCGACGAACTTGGCGTTCGCGTGATAGAGGGCACGCAGCGCTCCCGTGATCCGCTCCCCGTTCTCCGGCGTGAGCTGCCCTTTGCCGTTGAACGCCGAGCCGACGACCACGTATTCAGCTTGCAGAGGATCTTCCACCAACTTCAGACCTGCGAGTTCAATCTCATCTCTCAGGCCGGAGGCACCCACCATGTACACACGAGCACCAGTCTTCTCGTTCGCCACGTAGCGAGCGGTGGCGTAAGTGGAGAGGACGAGATCGTCTGCGGTCACCGGGATCCCGATACGGGTGAATTTGGCGATGTACTCCTCGCGCGATTTGGTGGAGTTGTTGGAGATGAAGATCACCTTCTTTCCGCCACGCCGCAGCCGTTCGATCGCCTCGGGGGCACGGGGGATGATCTCCTCCCCACGAACGAGGACACCGTCGACATCGAATACGAAACCCTTACACCTAGATAGTGGATGCTCGGCCGAGAATAGCTCCGGCCCAGCATCTGGATACCAATCAGTCATGCAAAACCTCCGATTCTGTATTGCCTGTTGACCTTGCCGTGACCTGCTGTAACTGGATAAGTGCCTCGGGTCGGTCCGTGATTATTCCGTCCACTCCCATGCGAGAGAATTCTTGCATCCATTCATCGTTATTGACCACCCAGGGATAGATAGCGATGCCGCTTGAGTGTGCATCATTGACAAGCGTTGGCGTGGTTTGTGCCCAATGCGGAAGCAGGGCCACCGGATCCAGTGCCTCGATCTCCTGCCGCAAGCTCAGCCACTCTCCCGCATAGAGCATCCCGATCTGTATGTCACGCGATGTCTCGTGTAGGTTTAGGAGGCTGCGGTGATCGAACGAGATCACGGTCGTCCATGATACGGCGCTGCAATCGTGGAGGATCTGAGAAAGACGCTCCTCTACCCAGGTGTAGCGATCTAACTCGTGCCGTGTTCGCTTCACCTCGAGAAAGAGGCCTACTTTGCCTCCTAGCAAATCGAGAGCCTCTTCCAGGAGGAGGATCCTTTCGCCCGTGTATTCTGTCGACATGCGGCTGCCGATCTCCAATGTTCGCAACTGATCGCTTGTAAGGTGCATTGTCCAGCCGGCGTGCCCGGTGAGGCGAGCGATATCAGCATCGTGAAATAGCACGAACTTGCGGTCGGCTGTTGGCCAGACGTCGATTTCCACCGCGTCCAATCCAAGCGAAAGAGCATGCTCCAGGCCTGTGCGTGAGTTTTCCAGTACGCTACTCCCCCCACCTTTATGCCCGATGATCTTCACTTCTCCTCCGTAAGCGCAAACCCGCGCATGAACTGCTCCTGCAAGAGGATGAACATGATGAGCGGCGGAAGCATAGTGATGACTACTCCTGCCATGGATAAGCCCCAGTGCACCATCCCCTCAGGCCCCGACACCGTTAGCTGTTTCACTCCCATCTGGATCATCTGGTTGTCGTTGGAGCTAATGATGATCAGTGGCCACAGGTATTGATTCCACAAATAGACGAATTCGATTACCGCCATTGCTCCAACAGTGTTCATCGACATTGGCAGCAGGATCTGCCACAGAAAACGCATCGGGCCGACTCCATCCACGCGGGCCGCATCGACGAGTGATGTGGGGATAGACATGAAGTGCTGCCGGAAGAGGAATGTCCCTGTTGCGGACGCTAAGAACGGGACGGTCAATGCCCAGAAGGTGTTTCCCCAACCGAGGCTGCTCACAAACTTGAATAGTGGGACTATGCGCACGGGAACGGGCATCATCAGTGTCACTAGGATGAATATGAATATCAGCCCCTTGAAGCGAAAATCGAAGTAGACCAACGCGAGGGCGGCAAGGAGGGAGAGGATAGTCTTTCCTACCATGACACTTATTGCCACTTTAAACGTATTCCCCATCAAGTGCCCTAGATTATAACGCTCCCAGGCGGTTGTGTAGTTCTCAATTGCCGAGCTACCTATGCTGAAACTGGGGGGATACATATTGATCTGAGCAGTACTCTGCGTGCTCTTGATGAGAGCAAAAATGATTGGGGAGGCGACTACTAGAGCGACCAAAATGAGGACAAGATGAGTGGAGAAGGTGGAGAGTTTCGGCCTCCAGTAGTACCAATCACGCTTAGTCTTCTTACCCGCCATAGTGCACCTTCCTTCCTGTCGTCCTAAATTGCAGCAATGTGAATCCAACTACCATGACAAACAGGATCACCGACTCTGCCGATGCCATCCCCCACTTATTGTGTTGGAAAGCGTCACGATACAGGTTGTAGATGAGGATGTTAGTTGCGTTCGCCGGTCCGCCTTTGGTTAGGACATCGATAAGACCGAACACCCCGAAGAAAGCGTAGATCATGTTCATGATCAACAGGAAGAACGCAGTCGGAGACAACAAGGGGAGTGTAACCCTCCAGAAACAGCGCCATGCTCCGGCGCCATCTATTCGCGCTGCCTCGATGACCTGGCCCGGAACATTCTGCAGCCCGGCCAAAAAGAAGACTATGTTGTACCCCAGGTTCTTCCATACCGCCGCAGTGATCACCAGAAAAATGGCAAGGCTCCGGCTCGTGACCCAATCGGGCGATATCCCAATGGTCCGCTCCAAGACAAAGTTTACCACCCCGGCTGTCGGATTAAACAGGAATAACCAGATCGTTCCCGCCACCGCAGGGGAAAGCGCGTACGGCCAGATGAGGGCGGTGCGGTAGATCCGAGCTCCGCGCACCTTTCTGTTAGCGACCAGCGCGATCGCTAAGGATGAGGAGAGGCCCAGAAGAACGATCCCCGCGGCGAACACAATACTGATCCACAAGCTGTGGATGTAGGCCGCAGAGGTGAACATGCGCACATAGTTCTGAGTTCCCACATAAAGGGTGCGAAGCCCCATGAATGCTGACCGAAGGAGGCTCCAGCTAAAGCTTTGCGCCACCGGGTAGTACAGAAACATCCCACAGATAAGCAGGGTGGGAAGGAGGACGAGCAGCGGTAACAACCTATTTGGGAACTTGCTCTCCACGATCTTCTCCTCTTTTTCTATTCACCCAAAACGACGGGGAGCCCGACAAGAAGGCTCCCCGTCTGTATCGGCTTGACTAGCCGCCCATCAGCTCCTTGTAGTCCACAAGTGCCTGATCGATCAATGCCTTCGCCTTGGCTAACGCCTCGCCCACCGGAGCTCCACCGTAGATTTCCTCTGCGGCATCCTCGATGAAGGTTCGGATCTCGGGGAAGACACCAGCGAGTGCTCCCTGTGTAGCCGTCGTGATCTGCGTCTCAGCAAGCTGGTCGGACGCTGTCTTGTAGTTAGGATGCAGGTCGTACCAGCCCTCGAGGTCAAGCGCCTGGAGTGAGGTCAGTCGTAGCGCGAAGTACCCGGTCGCCTGGTGCCAGTCGATGTCCTGTGAGACCTGCGACATGTAGACCACAAACTCTGTCGCGGCCTTCAGCTCCGCGTCTGTATGGTCTGCGACTACCCACAGGGATCCACCGCCGATGACGACACCTTGACGTTCGAATCCCAAAGGAACGGGCATGAAGGCCGTGCCAACTTCCCATCCACCCTCGAATGCCGCGTTCTCGGTCAGGTTGACGTCAGACGTAGATGAGATCATCATCGCTACACGCTGCGTGGTGAAGTTCTGCCGCGCCTGTGCCCAGTCTTCACGTCCCGGGTTTACCCAAAGTCCTTTGTCGTATAGCTCTTTCCACCAGTTCATAATGGTGATCGCAGCGGGATCGAGTAGGTTGATCTCCGTGGCGTAGCCGGAACGACCGTTGTCGTTATTGACAAGGTCTACACCCATTTCTGCCATCCACTCCTCGAAGAACCAGCCATGCATCGGCCAGGTGATGCCAGCTTCGGCTACTCCCGCGCTCATAACAGCGTTGCTAATCGCTACGATGTCCTCAAACGTAGGCTCTCGCGGCATGGTGACACCGGCTGCATCGAGGAGCGTCTTGTTGTAGTAGAGGATGGAGTTCGAGGAGTTCCACGGGAAGGAAGCCTGACGACCGTCGATCTTGTAGTAGTTAAGAGCCGGTGCAAGGTAGTCCTGCCATGGAATGATGATCCCGTATTTGTCGATCAGATCCTCAGCTATGGCGTAAATGCCCATGTCGAGATTCTGCTGCGTGCCAACCTCGAACGAGTGCAGCACGCCAGGAGCGTTCCCAGCGACAGCCGCGGCCTGCGCGGCGTTCAACGTATCGCGGTACGAACCCTTATACTCGACAACAACCTCGATCCCCGGATGGGTAAGGTTGAAGTCATCCACCATGCGCTGAACCAACAGCTCTCGCGTGCCGCTCATCGCATGCCAGAAAACGACCTGCGTCTTCTCTTGCGCAACTACCAACCCCGACACTACTAGTAGTGCCAGTACAACAAACAATAGTACACG
>CAZRQM010000066.1:0-2386 GCA_964602385.1 uncultured Thermotogae bacterium
GTAGTAGAGCCTCCCTTTGTGTACACGTCGCCCGATCTTGTCGGCTTCGGCGAGCCGCGCTAGGTACTTTCCCACTTCTGCGGGGTTGATCCCCAGCGAATCGGTGAGGTCGGTAGTGGTGCACGGTCGCACCGCGAGGATGCGCAGGATCTCTGCTGAGATCTCCTCCTCTCGCAGGAGCTTTGACTGTGATTTCGTCCGCTTCGGCACAACGACGATTGGAATTCCAGGAAGGATAGCCTCCATGCGAATGCGAATCTCATCCAACTCTTCTTCGGGAATTGGATTGACCGGTTCCTCGGGCGGACGTACACAGGTGTTCAGGTTCACCTCGTGTGGACGGATCGTGCGGATCTTCTCGATGATCCCAGCGATTGCGTCTTCGGTTACGTTCGACCCGTACTTCTCCGATTCGAGGAGCATCACCTCCAGCCAAATCGGGACCACGCGCGCTAGCTTGCCGATCGCATCCGCGATTTCATCGATCTCAAACCCGAGTGCTGGCCGGTTCATGCGGACAAACGTGTCCCGATCGCCGGCATCGAGGGTGGGCAAGACGAGATCACAGCTTGCCGCTGCATCGAACACGTCAGGCCGGGTGAGGAGCGAGGAATTGGTGATGAGGGCGATCGGAGTCTGCGTGAAGTCGCGGATCTTCTCCACTGCCTCCCCGAGCTTCGGGTTAAGTGTTGGTTCGCCCGAGCCGGAGAACGTGATGTAATCGATGTGTTCGTACTTCTGCAGGGCTATCTTCACCTCGTTTGCGATCTCATCTGGGCTGGGAAACGGCTCTTTCACTTCTTCGGGGCCGCGTACCTTGAACCGCTTCTTGCCCAGTTGGCAGTAGACGCAATCAAACGTACAAATGAGCCGTGGAATCGGATCGATCCCAAGTGACATCCCCAACCGGCGTGATGGGACAGGACCATAGATGATCCCCATTATTCCTCCTTGCTCTTTGCCAGAAAAAATGAGAAATAGGGTCAGACCTTTATTGTTAGGATTTGCCGAACACCCGCGGCAAGCGCAAACCACTTTATGTGAGTTTCAAGCTTCAGAATCCTAAAAATAAAGGTCTGACCCCACTCTGTTGGTTTTTTATTCACGCGCCAGCTTTGCTCCGCACTTCGGACATTTCATGTCGTAGCATGGCGTTCCCACACGGTGTGGCACACGCTCGCCGCACTGTGGGCAGACGCAATCTCCAGAGGGTCCGGCACCAGCCTTATTTCCTCCCATGCGTCCCTGCCCCTGGCCACCGCGGCCACGGCCCGTTCCAGTTCCTGCGTCGGCTCCCGCTGGCCCTGTTCCGTCTCCTCTTGGCATAGTAACCTCCTTTCTATCTACAACTGAACAATCTGTTCTCTCGCCCGTTCGCTACCGCTCACTCAAGCAGCCGACAGCTCTCGGCCGTCAGCAATCAGCTTACAGCAGCGAAACTGGCCTTGGCGGCCTGTCTGTTAGAACACGACGGCAGACAGGCCTTTGCAAGAGAGTACGCTTCTTAGCCCCTTCGTGACTGACACTTTGGCCTCTTCCTGGCGTCGCAAGATTATTGAATCTCCTTCTCGAATCGAGCGTAGATCTCACGCATCGCGGCTCCGGCGGGACTCTGTGTATCCTCAACTGCACTCTTGCCTTCGATCATCCGCTTCGGAACGCTGGGGTCATACGGGATGCGGCCGATCATCTGCAATTCTCTCTCTTTGGCGAACACCTCGATCTGCGCCGTCATCTCTTCGTTCAGGTCGAACTTATTCACTACTAGGTATGCGGGAATGCGAAAATGAGTGACAACGCCCAAGATGCGCTCCAGGTCATGCAATCCGGACAGACTCGGCTCGGTCACAAGTATCACTGCGCTGGCGCCGGTCGCCGAGGCGATCACCGGACAACCGATCCCGGGTGATCCATCGATAATAAGCCGTTCCGCATTCACCTCTTTGGCCAAGGTATGCGCCTTCTGTTTGACCAAGGTGACAAGCTTTCCTGATGTCTCCTCACCGGGGTACAGTTCGGCGCTGGCAAGTGGCCCGTGGCGGGTGCTCGCGGTGTACCACTGCCCAGATATCCGTGGGCTAAGGGTGATCGCGTCCGTCGGACACACGTAAACGCACGCTCCGCATCCTTCACACAGATACGGATCGATATTGAACTGTTCATCGATTGCGTGGAAGCGACATACGCGCCGGCACTCGCCGCAGTTTATGCACTTGGCTTCATCTTTCACCGCTTCGCTCGAACCTTGAAAGTCTCCCTTTTCTTCTATTGTCGGATCAAGGAGAAGATGCAAATTTGCCGCATCTACATCGCAGTCAGCGAGGACCTTGTTTTCGCTGAGAGCAGCGAACGCACCAGCAAGGGACGTCTTCCCCGTTCCCCCTTT
>CAZRQM010000066.1:2486-6493 GCA_964602385.1 uncultured Thermotogae bacterium
CGCTCCTTCCATTCGGGGAGTGCGTCAACGAGCGATGTCCCTTGTGAGTAGAGTTTGGCGATCTCGCGTGCAAATGGGATCTTCATCGCTACCGGGATCTTCTCCTGTTCGCAGTAACGCTCAACGTGATCGTCTCCAATTCCATCGCGGTTTATCACCACGAACACGGGCACCTCGACCGACCGTGCAACGCCGACTGCCGCCTGCAGATCGTGCAGACCGAACGGAGTAGGCTCGGTAACGAGAATGGCCACATCCGCGTCCTTGATAGCGGCGATCGTCGGGCAGCCGGTCCCCGGAGGGGCATCGATGATTGTCAGATGCTTCGGATCGATCATCTCCTTCATCTCGTGGATGATCGGGGTGGACATCGCCTCGCCGACGTTTAGCAGGCCGCGGGAAAACAAGAACCCGTGCGCTGTCCCCGTTTCGATCACTCCCAGCTCGTGTGGATGCTCACTGATCGCACCTGTGGGGCAGACCATCTTGCACAGGCCGCAACCGTGGCAGAGGTCGTTATACACGAGGATCTTCTTTCCAATGATGGCGATGGCGTTGAACTCGCATGCTTTGGCACACTCGCCGCAGCGGGTGCATAGCTCCTCGTCCACCTCTGGCAGGAGCTTTTCAACCGAACGTGTGTGCTCAATCTGCGGCTTGAGGAAAATGTGCGCGTTTGGTTCCTCGACGTCGCAGTCCAGAAACTGCACTGAAAACTTGTCCGAGACGGCGATAGCAAGGTTCGTCGCCACCGTGGTCTTGCCTGTACCGCCCTTCCCGCTTGCAATTGTTATTCTCATGGTTAGACCCTACGTCATGCTCCCGTGCGCCTCTGCCAGAGGCACAAGCCCTTATCTTGCCCGTTCGCTATCGCGTACTGAAAACGCCAAGGAGACACCAGATGTCAGCCATCAGCAATCAGTTATCAGCTTGCAGCATCGATCTCGCTCGCCCCGTCTCATCGCCCATCACTCTATCCCTCAGTTCGCAGCACCCGCCTGTCATTCGGAGCCAGGCAGGCCTCTGCATGAGGACGCTCCTGCCTTTATCGTCACCCGTCACTCATTACCCTCTTGCGAGAGGCACAGGCTCTTTCCCACGCCCGCTCGCTGTTGCTCGCTCAAGCCGCAACGACCGCAAAGAGATTCTCTGGATTCTTGTCTTACGAATCATCACGCTTTCCTTGGCGTTCTTTGCGTCTTTGCGTGAGAATGCTCTTGTCTACAGATCACTGAACTCCTCTGCCGCCTCCGTGGCGCGCACCAGTAGCTCCGCCAGAGCGTGTCAGCTTTCCAGCTTGGAAGTCGGCCAGTGCTTGCTCGACCGTCCCCGTCGCTCCGGTGTACATCTCTATCCCGGCAGCGGCCAAGCCTTGATATGCATTTGGCCCAACGCTCCCGGTGATGACCACGGTTGCCCCTTTCTCGGCGACTGTTTGTGCCGCTTGCACTCCCGCCCCATGTGCTCCGGGGATGTTCGCTACCGGCTCCAACACAGGCGCACCTGATTCGAGCGTATCGGTGTCGACAAACAGAAAATACGCTGCCCGTCCAAACGTTGGATCAACCTCCGCGGTGAACCCTTCTCCTCGTGCCGTAATGCAGACTTTCATGAGCTACTCCTCCCTAATGATTATCTTTAACAACGAGCGTAACGGTGGATGGCAATGCAGTCAATTGCTCGTTATTCACCCGTGGTCAAAAGAACCCCGTGGGATGGTGTATTATAAGCATATGCACAGAAAATATCCACCGGCCTATTCTCGTTCTGGATCAGCAAGCCAGCGATTGACAGCGAATGAGGGATTTCGATATAGTGATAAGATACAGATGAAAGGAGATCGGGATGGGCCGCTATAAGAAGCTTCGTTACTGCCAGGGATTTATGGGATACAACCTGTTCAAACCGAGTGGCGTGCCGCTTTCACAGATAGAGACGGTTGCCATCGCTCTCGATGAACTGGAAGCTATGCGCCTGTGCGACCTGGAGGGTTACGATCAGGGCCAGGCAGCAGAAGAGATGGGAATCTCGCGGGGGACGATCCAGCGGCTTGTCTATTCGGCGCGGCAGAAGATGATCGATGTAGTGATCCACGGGAAGGCGCTCACCATCGAAGATACAGAGCATGTTGTCGTCCGCGGTCCTGGTCGAGGAGGCCGTGGACGGCATGGTCATGGAATGGGGCCAGGTCGAAGATCATTCACCACGAAGAGCACGAAGGACACGAAGAGTGGAATTCAATAAACCGTCAAATCGGACAAGGAGTAGGTGGAGGGGTCAGACCTTCATTTTTGGGATGTTGGGACTCTACATTCCCGCGAGATGCATCGTACTCACCGGAAACACTAGGCAGAATCCTAGAAGTCCATGTCCCGCGTGATGAGCACGGCACCCGTCTCTTGAGCTTTATTGAGGACCTGGGGATCCTTAGACCCTTGAAGTCCGATCTCCTTAACTGTCGTAACGTCCCATCCCTCATTTCGGAGGAACTTCACCGTCATGTCAAAGGTGCACTCGTCGGCTAGAAATATGACCATTGGCTAAGCCACATAGATCTCTTCATTTTTCACTAGAGAGTTGGCATAGCGGATACAGGTCAGTATGTCCTCTTCCGTCAACTGGGAATAGCATTTCTCCACGATTTCTTGAGGTGTCAACCCTTCCCCTAAGAGATCCAGAACCATGTGTACGGGGATCCTTGTGCCCTCAATGACGGGCTTCCCAAAGCAGATCTGAGGATCGATGATGATTCGCTCAGCAAGTTTTACCATTTGAACCTCCTCTCTCGAATACGCTCCAACTTCATTATAGCAAAAGGGTGCATTAAGGATTATAGAGCAATCGTCTCTTCGTAAGCAATGCTTTCGCAGCCGAGACCAGTGTTGCTTGAATATCATCATAAGAGAGGTTATCGATCACTCGAACTCGGCGGGCCCTCTCCTTCTTCCTTCTTGGTGCCATAACACTCATTGGCTCTTTCGATAGAGGATGTTATCATGTCCTCGGGCCACACCGCCGCCTTCCCCTCTGCCCATCGCGATAATCTCAAAGATGGGGTCCTTCTTCATCTCGCCCTCTCCCAGTTCGGATAGTACGTCGATTAGCTCCCTGATGATCTGGGAGATGCTCTTGCCCTCTCTCGCCGCTAGAATTTCGGCATGGGTTTATAGACCTGGATATCCTCCATTGGGAAATGCTCCCGATCATATGATACTAAAGTCAGTCCGTATTCTGCCGCCGTCGCGGCAATGATAAGATCGGCAATGTGAAGGGTAATTCCCTGTTTTGCGAAAGCTCGGTAATAATCAGCTGCTCTCTGTGCAATAGCCTCACCGACGGGATATCTTTCAAGCGCGCTTAGAAATCTCTCTGTACTCGCCTTTTCTTCCGGATGCATCCCCACCCGCACCTCAAACACAGAGATGACTGAGCACCCCAGTGGCGACACCACCTCTTCTTCGCGGCTTCCTTGGGCTAATGCTCGCAGCAACTGAACCGTTGGTTCATGACCCCGCAAGTGCCAGATTAGAACATCGCTATCGATGAGATACGCCATATCGCTTGAGCGAGGCTACTGGTTGTCGTGTATAACCCTTTCCTGATCATGCTCCCAGAGATTCTTCCGTAGCCGAGCAGCGTCACCGTGCTCCCTTAGATCAGGATGGGCTTCATCCTTCCAGCTCCCCGCTGACTCCTCAAGACCCTGAAGGAGCCGCTTCATCCGTTGCTCCTCTATGTTCTTTCTTCTCTGCTCCTTCAAATAGAAACGGATGGCCTCGCGCAGCAACTCCGAGCGGTTGCGATGTTCTTTCTGCGCTTGCTCGTCTATCTCCTTAACGAGCGCTTCAGGAATAGTGATATGCGTCGCCACAGATTTCATTGATCAATCCTCTTTGCCGCCATAATAGGGCCATTATATGCTATTGGGAAGCGTCGATCAACTCGCCATTCACTATTCACCAGTTTATCCCATTACCCTTCACTCATCACTTCTTCCAGCCATTCAC
>CAZRQM010000067.1:0-6458 GCA_964602385.1 uncultured Thermotogae bacterium
GTGCTGCAAGTGAAGATCGGCTCGATCGATACACCGGTAAAGTGGCTCCCGGATGGCAAGCGCCTCGCCATCACCTCCGATGCTTCCGGTGTCCATCGCCCCGGTATTCTGTCTGTAGACACAGGGAAGGTGCGTTGGCTCGGTGCGGATGGAGTCGAGGAGAGCACATCGGGCCTGTCGGAGGACGGCAATTGGCTCGTCGCCCTACGCAACGAGGATGCTATTGTGCAGCCGGTGCTCTACGACCTGCGAACCAGCACCGCGCGCACCCTCGACCTCCCCGCGGGCCTTGCCGTCGGATCGGAGTTTGTCCTTGGAGACACTGCCCTCCTCGTCTCGCACATGTCCCCCACTCGCCGCAACGAGCTCGTGTTGTACGATATCGAACACGGCGAGCAGACGGTTCTCATTCCGGCGGAGCACGGATCGATCGATCCCGATCTGTTCGTCGATCCCCGCTATGTGTCCTACACCTCAGTTGATGGCCTCTCCATATCGGCCATTCTGTACACGCCAAGTGACATCGCACAGGGAGAGAAGCTCCCCGCGGTCGTCAGTGTGCACGGCGGTCCCACCGGGCAGTTCTTCCGTTCGTTCGACCCATACGCCCAGTTCCTCGCTGATAACGGTTTCGTCGTCCTCGAACCGAACATCCGCGGGAGCACAGGCTACGGCGTGGAGTTTCGCGACATGAATCGCTACGACTGGGGTGGAAAGGATCTGGAGGACGTAGCCGCGGGAGCCGAGTACCTGAAGAGCCTTCCGTTCGTCGATCCAGACCGATTGGCCGTCTTCGGAGGCTCCTACGGCGGCTACATGACCCTAATGCAGGTGGTGAAGAAGCCCGAACTGTGGAAGGCGGCGGTGAGCTGGGTCGGGATCAGCGATCTTGGCAAGCTCTACGAGAAAAGCATGGAGCATTTCAAGTACTTCCTACGCTGGCACATGGGCGACCCGCAGGAGAACGCAGATCTGTGGCATGAGCGAAGCGCCCTCACCTATGCAGGGAATACGAAAGCGAAGCTCCTGCTCGTGCATGGGGTGAACGACCCGCGTTGCCCGATTGAGCAGTCGCGCCTGTTCCGCGACAAGCTCGTCGAACTCGGCTACGTGGAGGGAGAGGACTTTGAGTACGTCGAGCTTACAGGCGAAGGACACGGATCATCAGACATTGAGCACAAGATCCGCACCTACACCCTGCTCGTCGACTTCCTGAAACGACGACTGTGATAGAAGAGTGTGATTGGGGGATCGGATGATTGAGAGATTGAAGAGCTGAATCGCCCGATCGCTCAATGACTCAATCTCTCAATTCCTAGTTGACATCGCCGACGTAGCAGGCCTCCACGCTCTCGCCCCGCGCGATGCGCTGCAGTGACTCTTTGATTGCCGCCGGGTAGAGGGGAATATTATCCAATTCGCTCACCGGCACCCACTCAACGCCGATCTGCCATTCATCGGGGATACTTCCCACACCTACCTCGCCCGTGGCAATGCTACAGCGGAACATGAACTCGACTTGGTGAACGTTAGCGTCCTCTTCAGCAAATTCGTGATGGTCGGAGATGTAGTCGCGCACGAGCAACAGGTCTCCCACAGACACGCGCACACCAGCCTCCTCCAAACACTCACGGACAAGGGCCTCACTGAGCGACTCGCCGTGGCGCTGTCCGCCACCTGGGAGGAGGTAGAAGGTTCCGTTCTCGTTCTTGTTGCGCGTCAGGAGAATCCGATCATCCTCGATGATGATCGCCTTGGCCGAGTTGCGGATCCCAGTCACGCAAGCCTACTTGCTGGGAGCAATGATCCGATCGATCAGCCCGTACTCGACCGCCTCTTCCGCGGACATGAAGTAGTCGCGGTCGGTGTCTTTGGCTATGCGCTTGGGCGTCTTCCCTGTATGCATTCCGAGGATCTTGTTGATCTGATCGTGCATACGCAAAAGCTCATCGGTCTGGATCTTGACGTCGACCGCAACCCCTTGCGAGCCACCGAATACCTGGTGGATGAGGATACGGGCGTTCGGCAGCGCCTGCCGCTTTCCCTTAGTCCCGGAGGCAAGGAGGACGGCGGCCATACTCGCCGCCTGGCCGATGCAGATCGTGGTCACGTCGCAGTGCACGTACTGGATGGTGTCGTAGATGGCAAGCCCGGCAGTGACCGATCCACCGGGCGAGTTAATGTACAGCTTGATGTCCTTGCTCGGATCCTTGGCCGCGAGGAAGAGGATCTGCGCGATGACCACGTTTGCCACTTCATCATCTATCGGATCGCGCAGGAAGACAATCCTGTCCTCCAGCAGGCGCGAGTAGATGTCGTACGTGCGCTCGGCCTGCCCTCGGCCATCGATCACGTATGGAATCTGCGGACTCATTCGCTGTCCTCGGTCAGTTTCGCGTTCTCGTAGAGGAGATCGAAGACGCGACTATTAATCTTCTCGGTGTGATACGCATCCCAGCGCTCATTCGCCTTAATGCGAGCAATGAACCGGATCGGGTCCTCGCCACCCTCCTGTGCCTCTTCGGTTGCGATCTTCTCCAGCTCCTCATCGGAGATCGATATCCCCTCAGTCTCGATGATCTTCGCCATAACAAGCTCGCGCCGTAGGCGCTGCGTCACATGCTCGCGATACTCCGCCAGAAGCTCGTCCTCGCTCTTCTCGCGCTCCTTGAGGTATTCCTCAAAGGTCATCGGTGCCTTTGGGTCCTCAAGGTCCTTCTTGAATTCCTCCAGCTCCTCCGCCGCCATCTCGTCCACCATCTTCTCGGGTAGTGGAAGATCGAGCTGGGTGACGATGTGATCGAGGAGATCACCCTTGATCCTCTCGATGCGCCTTTCGCTCTTTGACGCCGCGATCTTCTCGTTTATGTCCGTCTTCATCGCGTCGAGAGAGTCAAAACTTGCGTCCTTCGCTAAGTCGTCATCGATCTCGGGCAGGACAATCTGCTTCACGTCCATCACCGTCAGTATGGCGTGCAGCCGATCTGCCTCATCCCGCTCGATATCCAGCTTAACCGTATCGCCAGGCTTGTGTCCGATCATATGACTCGTGACCGAGTTCGCGGTATCGACCTGCATGTCCCACTCTTGATCGCCCTCTTTGACATGCACGATGTCGCCATTATCGATCGTCTCGGTTTCCTTGGGGGCAAGGGTGGCGAAGCGCCGCCTGATTTCTTCGAGCGTTCCGTTGACCTCGTCTTCCGAGACACCTTGCAGCGGCTTCACGGCCATCTCCATCCCACGGTACTCGGGAAGCTCAACCTCGGGGAGGACGGAAAATGCCGCGGTGAACACAAATGGCCCCTGCGCATCGAACGACACGCTCTCTACCTCCGGCGTGCTCACTGGACGCAGATTGAGATCGGAAAGGGCGTGCCGCAGGTGCTCCTGCTCCATATCCTTCTGCGCCTCTTCTGCAAACAGGTCAGTTCCAAAGCGCGAGTCAAGATAGGCCCGCGGCACGCGCCCCTTGCGGAAACCGGGGACCTGTACCTCTTTGCTGTAGCGTCTGTATGCCGTGTCGATTGCGTTCTTCACCATCACCGCATCGACTGTCACCTGCACGGTTACATCGGTAGCGGAACGATCCTTGATCTCACATTGTGTGTTGTTCACGGGAATTCACTCCATGTCTTCCTTAGTAGTGGCGCAATTATACGGACAGAAGCCCGCTTGAACAAGCTCACTTAGCGGCGTTGCTCGGGTAGGCCTACATCATCAGAGCCAGAAGCCAGCGGCTCCCGAGGAGGCTACTCCAGATCCCGTTCATCAGTCCAAACAAGCCGCGCAGTCCGCCGAGGTAGATGATCGCGATTAAGATAATAAACCCGTAGCGCTCCATGACGAGCATCACGCGCCGCCCCTCAGGGGGGAGGAAATACGTCAGAATGCGCGATCCGTCGAGAGGCGGGATGGGGATCATGTTAAACACCGCCAGGATCACGTTGTAGACAACGAACATCCCCAGTAGGAAGAAGATCGCGTGTACAAGATTCGCCCCAAATCCCGTGGCGTACAGAAAATACGTTGGCGAAAACGCAAGGAGCGCAACCCTGCCGACGATCACCGTAGCGAGCGCCAAGATCACGTTTGTTCCCGGTCCGGCGAGCGCCACATAGAGCATTCCCTTGAACGGATTGCGGAAGTATCCGGGATTGATCGGTACCGGTTTTGCCCAGCCGATGAGGAACGGCGAGTTGACGATCACAAGGAACACGGGGACGAGGATCGTCCCGATGGGATCGATGTGAGCCAGCGGATTGAGCGTCAATCGACCGTGCGCCTTCGCGGTTGGATCACCGAGGCGATAAGCAACATAACCGTGCGCTACCTCGTGCAGCACAATCGCCGTGAAGACGGCTATGAGTGATAAGATGATCTCTATAATCTGCGTAACATTCATCTTTCCTCCGAGAGAGATGGGTCGACTGTGAGTGTATCCTCTTGTGCCAGTATTACCAAGCCGGGAGGGGCTCCTTTCGGCTTCCGTACGTGCTTAACCTGCGTTATGCTCACCTCGACCCGAGTATCGCCGCTTGCCTTGGAGTGTCGCGCCGCGAGGCGCGCCGCCGCGATGATCACGGCGCGTGGAACATCGCCCAGTCCGTGACGACGAATGACCACGTGTGACCCCGGGACACCGCGCGCGTGCAGCCACAGATCGTCGGGCCGCGCCGTACGCAGGAGCGCGTCATTCTGGCGCGCGTTCTTCCCTACCTGCACCGTGTACCCATCGATCGAATGGACACCGGAAGCAGTTGGCGCAGGCGCCTTTCGTCGTGGCGGAAGTATTGGCAAGAGCGCCGCTGCCCGATCGGACATCCCCTCGCCTTCCTCCACCTTGTTGAGTCCCTCCTGCAGGAGGAGCACCTCTCCCTGCAAGCGCTTTAGCTTTCGCTCCACGAGCGGAAGCCCTCGGTGGAGCCTCTTTGCTCGCTCGTAGAACGCCTGTGCATTCTCAAGGCCGCTGCGCCGTGGATCGAGCGGGATCGTCACCTCTTCGTTCGTAGCAGGGTCGGTGAGCGTTACCTCGTGCAGCTTCCGCGGCAGTTCACGCTGGTAGATCATCAGCAGATCGGCGCGGTGCTGCAGCACGTCCGCGGACTTCGCCTTCTCCAACCACTCCTCCAACCGCGCGATCGTCTTCTCCCTTTTTGCGACCCCTCGCCCGACCGCTGCACGGATATCGCGCAGCCCGTCGTCGACCTCGCTCGTCTCCTCCCGCTCCTCCAGTTTACGATCGAGCGCGTCAGCATAGGATGCGCACACTTCGCCATCGCAAGGGAAGAACGTCGCCGCGCGCGTGCTCTCGTCGTACACACCGACTGGAGCGGTGACGCTCTTGAGCACAGTCTCCAGTTCTCCCTTCACAGCAATCGCGAGCGGCTTATTGTCGTTGGTTTGCGCGCGCTCGTAGATAATCCGCGCCGTATCTCTCCCGATTCCATCGATCGCGCGCATCAGTGCGCGTGGGGATTCTTCATCGGCAAGGATCTGGTCGATGAACTCCTCGCTAACCTCGCGCGGGTTCATCTTCTCTTGTCGGGGAAGAGGAACGTACGCCTTCCCTGGGATTGCGCGCGGGTTGGGGCGGTGGGAGGCGATCACGTAATCGTCCTCGACGATGATCAGATTTCCGCGCACACCGACGAGCTCGACAATCACCTGCACTCGGTGCATCCCTTCGAGCGACCGCTTCTCCACGGTGATTCGCACCACCCGCTCCCATCCCTCTTGCGAAATCTCAACGATCCGTCCACCCCGCAGGTGCTTGCGCAGAAGCATCGTGAACGGGCTCGGCTGTTTGGGGTAGGCGAAGTCGTGTTTCGTCATGTGGATCATCGCCTCCGCCGGCGCGATGAACAGCTTTACCGTACCGCGGGAGAACAACTGCCAGACGAACCGCGTCGGCGACGGTTGATAGACCGAGCGGATCACACTTCCCTGTACAATATCCTTCATCTCGCCGATTGCGGCGGCAATCCCTATTCCATCCATTCTCCCTCCGGTTGATGCGCTGCATGGGCACGGCTATAATCCGCATTATAATGCCGGCGTAGCTCAGAGGTAGAGCAACGGTTTCGTAAACCGTGGGTCGGGGGTTCAACTCCTCTCGCCGGCTCAGTCTTCTTCATCAAACAAACTTCCTCCCTTGCTTGCCAACACTACCCTATTGCCGCTTCCCTTTCATATGGGCTTGCATATGCCTACGCCCATAAACCTACAATCCATCACACGCCCCTCATTTGCCGGCACCACGCGATTGAGCTAACATGATCTAGTAAAGAACAGGTTCCACTGGCAAACCACGCAGGCACAAAGACATGTTGGTGTCGAGAGCGGACTGGTTCAAAAGACGGCGGCCTCATGAGCATCAGCATTACGCTTGACGATGTAAGAAAAACACGCGACTACTTCTTACATATCAGGAGCCTGTTGCGTAAACCTTTTCTGCT
>CAZRQM010000068.1:0-6156 GCA_964602385.1 uncultured Thermotogae bacterium
AATCAATACAGTATCTGTCCCCTCTTCCTCCAGATTCAGGCCGAGCTGGGGCAGGGTCTCTCGCTTCCACGTCGTAAGAACTCGATCAGTCATGCCAATGTTCACGCCGCGCGAATATGGTAGTACAGTGAACATAGAACGACAATCCACATAACTCGTCCTTGCAAAGAGGATCTTTGTGGCATTGCCCCTTGTAGTTCACGGGAAAGTGGTTTGCCCCTTTGTTGCAAGAGAGAGCATAGGAATGAATGTCTGCCTTGCAATGGTCTTGCAGTGATGGTGGCCAGTACCTGCTGATCGTGTGTGAGACGGAAGTCTCTCATCTGCAGACCTCAAGCACTGCCCTACGCTATTCCGCGGCCGCATTCGCTGGCTGTCGGTGCGCAGCGGGATCCTTCGCCCAGCGCAGGGCGATGCCAACGATCAGGGCGAGGATGGCGGGGACGATGAACGGCAGGGCAGGGACGGTCTCGCCCCCGGCGGCGCCGGCAATGTAGGTGACGGTGATCGGCCCAAAGACGAAACCGACGTCGCCGATCGAGCGGTATAAGCCCATTGCCGTGCCGAGTCGCTCCTTGGGTGCGACGTCGGCCGGCCAGGCGGCAATCGATCCCTGCAGGCCCGTGGCAAACCCGTAGAAGGCCATCACCAGGAACAGGGCACCGACGCTCTTGCCGAGAAGCGGAATCAGGACTACGGAAACCGCGCTCAGGAAGAGGCAGCTCATGATTGGAATCCGCCGCCCAATCCGGTCGGACAGCCAGCCAGCGGGTAGGGTAACGAGTGTGGTGACGATCGCGGGCACAGTGAGCAGAAGACCGATCTCCTGCCCGTTGAGCCCGAGGTTGAGCGAGGCGAAGAGTGGCACAAGCGTTGAGCGCACTCCCGCCCGCAGAAAGAAGAGGGCGAACACGGCGGAGTTGACGAGCAGGAACGGGCCGTTCGTGAGGATCGCGCGTATGTCGGAGAATGACACGCGCGGCAGGCTGGAGGACGAGCGGACGGGTTCCTTGAGGAGAAGTGTGGCTGCCAGACTCAGTGTCGCAAGTCCTCCGTATATGAAGAACGGCCCGCTCAGGCCGAGGTACGCAGCGCTGTAGCCACCTATCGCCGGGCCGAACGCCGTTCCCGCGAAGACGAGCCCGGAGTAGAGCGACATGAACCGGCCGCGGTACTCCCCCGCCGAGGTCTGCGCCACCCAGGCCGTCGCGGACGTCATGTAGAACGCCGAGCCGAGCCCCTGTACGACCCGACCAATGATGAGCCAGGCGAAGGTCGGCGCAAACCCCGAGAACACAGAGGAGACGATCACCAGCGCCAGGCCGAAGATCATGTTACGCTTGCGGCCAAACCGGTCGCCGAGGATCCCCGCCGGCAGGTCCATCACCAGGCGGGCGAGCGCATAGGCGGACACCGCCCAGCCGGTCATCGCCAGCGACACGGAGAAGGAGAGCGCGTACTGCGGCAGGACTGGGGAGATTATGGCGAATCCCAAGATGACGAGGGCGGAAACAAAGGACAGGTTGAGGATCACGAAGAATCGTTGTCTCATGATGACATCCATCTACGTCCTGACTCGGGAGATTCCGAGGATCATACCCCCAAGAGCAGGCTTCGAACAGTCCGCACGGGCTGATCCTCTGGGACATCGACACCTCAAGCGACCAAAGCCGCTACGGCTTCCTATGACATGGACGTCGAAGCACGAGGCAGGATGGCCCGAGCCGCCCGCTGAGAGCCAATGAAAGCGGGGGAGGCAGGGCATCCTCCCCCTAATTACGCAGTCCTACGGAAAAGGAGACGAGGCTGCAACGCCACAGGCAAGACCGTCACAGACAAGCTACGACGTTACAGGAGATGGTCACACGGGAGCGAGTTGACTCTCGTGTGTCGCTTTCCTACGATAGGGATGCTTGGACGGGTGATGTGTGATTGGCTACGTCCAGCAAAACAGAGCACGGAGGTGCTGGGATGAGTAACAGGGAGCGAACGCGAAGTGGAATGATGGTTCGATTGGTGAGTGTTGGGCTTGCCGTAGCACTCATCGCTTCTCTTGGGACGGGGGCGTTTGCGCAGAGGCATCCGGATTGGGCGCCGATCGTGGAGGAGCTGCACAGGCAGCCAAGTGGCGATCGCCTCACGGAATTGGCACATCGAGCGCTTGATCTGTTCACCGGGGATGCCCCGGAGCAGCTCCTGTCAGTGTTGTCACCCGAACATACGATCCTGTATTGCGCGGGGACCGGATGCCTCGGCCTCGTGATGATCACGCCTCCTGGTGAGCTGATTGCGGGACAGACGCCGACGGGTGCGAGCCGTGCGTACAATCAAGACCAGATCGTCGGCTTCATCGGGACGTTCGGAAACACGCTCGTGCCGGATGTGGAGGGGTTCTTCCTACTCAAGAGCAATCCCGACGGCTCGATCGCATTGCTGGATTATGCAGGCGAGCAGGTAGCCTCGCTCCTCGCCGCGCATCTGTTCCAGACCGGGGCCACGCCTTTGCCGATTCCGCGGCCGGAGGATGGAAGTACGCTCCTGCCCGAGCGGGTCGTGGAAATGCAGCTGGAGATCGACGCGCCCATAGCCGCGGCGGTCGCGCAGAGCCGCTCACCGATCGAGATCACGATTGGGAGCACCGACCGGGACGGACTCTTCTCGGGCGTTGTCCTGTGCGGCGCGATCCCGATCACCGTTCCCTAGGTGAATCAGGGGAATAAGGTGGACGCGAGAACGCCTGCCCGCTCAGGCTGGCAGAGACACAGGCAGAAGGAGACGTGGGATGGGTCGGTTCGATAGGTTTGGCACTCTGCTAAGCGTCTTCCTGGCGGTGGTCGGAGCCGTCGGAGCCGCGACGTTCGCGGTGGGGCCATGGGAAGTGGTCGCGTGGGAGCACACGGGATTCTCCGGCGCGCACATAGCGTGGACGCTCGAACCGGGAATGCGGCACAGTCTCGTCCCCGGACTCCCGGGCTGGTTCAACGACGAGATCTCATCGCTTCAGGTCGGCGCCGAGGTGCGGGTGGCGGTCTATCGTCACAGTGCGTTCGCCGGGCCGAGCGAGCTCTACTCCTTGAGTAGCGAAACGGTTGGCGGTTACTGGAACGACGAGATCTCCTCGCTCATCGTCTACGCCAAGGCGTGGGACCGCCCACTCGGCGTTCTGCTCAGCGACACGGCGTTCAATACGGTCACCGGCTACGAGCCAACGCACCAGTTCTTCCCGCTGCCTGAGCGTCTCGATCAGGCCGAGGCCCTCTATCCCACACTCGGCGACTACATGAACGACGAGGTGGAGTACGTGCTGATCCAGGGACCGACGATCGAGGTGGAGCTGTTCGAGGACGTGGATTTCGGCGGCTGGCCGACGTTGACGTTGCCCACGTCGACCTACTGCAGCCCGGAGGCGACGCACACGCACGATGGGTTCATCTACTATCACCTGCACGGTTGCACAGGCGACATGGACGGCAGGGTCTCGTCACTCAAGGTGCGGTGGACCGGTGCAGAGGAAAGACAGGAAACGTCCGCCACGCCGCCGATCGGGCCGTTCACGGCCACGGTCATCGCGCCGATCCCCGACATCAGCGGCCACTGGCACAGCGCGTTCAGCCTGGACTACGAGATCATGCAACACGGCGCGGCGTTCACCTGGCACGTGGCTCAATTCGAAGAGGCGGGCGAGGGAACGATCTCGGGAACAGAGATCGGGGTCGAGTGGCAGGGAGCAAACGGAACGGGTCACGATACCGGCGCGATCATCCTCGGCGACAACAGAGAGGTGCTCCGTATCGAATGGAACCACGGAAACGTGTTCTATCGGTAGCCGCTCGTCGGGAAGCGTTACCAAGGGGAGGAGCGATGAATTGAAGAACCGGATATGATGCCATCACCGTCTCGATACTCCTTGTTGGCGCAGTCAGCCCCAGTGGTCTGGGACAAGGAAGCGGTGACCCGTACGCGATGGACGATCCCTAAGTAGAGGGCGTCTACCAGCACGTAGACTTCATCGGCGATGGGATGACGTGGCGGATCGAACCCGGGATGCGATTCAAGCTTGTTCCCAACATCCCCGACTGGCTGAATTGCTAGGTGAAAGTCCCGTTCCTGAACGGACTTGGGGCCGTTGGTTGTGTATCAGTTCTCGTTACGATAGGATCTGCGGCATGATCGGCACGTGGGTCAATATCGGAACGATTATTCTCGGCAGTCTGATCGGCATCGCCGGTGGGGCGCACATCTCCAAGCAAATGAGCAAACTCGCCACCTCAGCGATCGGGCTGGTGACACTTGTCGTGGGAATCAAGCTCGCACTGGAGACGCAGAACATACTGATCGTGCTCATCTCGCTTCTCGTGGGAGGCGCAATCGGAACCGCCGCGAGGATCGAGGATCGTCT
Organism: uncultured Thermotogae bacterium; assembly: GCA_964602385.1. Taxonomy (GTDB): domain Bacteria; phylum Bipolaricaulota; class Bipolaricaulia; order UBA7950; family UBA9294; genus M55B144. The sequence continues at coordinate 4,400 of CAZRQM010000068.1, forward strand.
CTCATCGCTCGGTGAGCTGCTGCAGGAGCGCTTCCCCGGCCTAACGTCTCGCGGCTCGATCCCGCAGGGATTCGTCAGCGCCAGTCTGCTGTTCTGCGTCGGCCCGATGGCGATCCTCGGCGCGCTGCGCGACGGACTGTACGGCGATTGGCAGCTCTTGGGCTTGAAGGCAGTCATGGATGGGATATCCTCAATTGTCCTCGTTGCCGGCCTCGGCCCGGGAGTGATCCTGTCTGTCCTGGTTGTCCTCGTCTACCAAGGAGGCATCAGCATCATCGCGCACTTGTTCACATCTTCCGTGAGCGCAAGCGCGCTGTCACAGTCCCCGATCCTGGCTGAGCTCGACGCGGTAGGGGGAGTGATCCTGATCGTCTTGTCGTTGAAGCTCCTTGAGCTGCGTGACTTACGGGCGGGGAATCTCCTGCCGGCGCTCGCCGCCGCGCCCCTTCTCGTACTCCTTGCGCGTCTGGTGGGTGGGTGAATGGGTTGATCTCCCCGCGCGAGCTACACGAACGCTTCACCACACTGCGCGATCGCTACGATCACCGCCTGTGGACGCTTTTCGCGGTACAGATGATCGTCTCCATCGGCTTCGGCGCGGCAATGCCGTTTGTCAGCCTGTACCTCTACCGCGAGCTCGGACTATCGATGAAGGTCGTAGGGACGATCATGCTCTTCTCCGCCCTGATCAGCTCTGCCGCAAGGATCATCGGTGGAGAGATTGCCGACCGTATCGGCCGCAAGCCGCTGATTGCAATGACGATGGTAGTGCGCACGCTCTTCTTCCTGTTGATGTCTTACGTGATCTACATTCGCGCACCGTACATCGTTGTTGCGGTTACATTCCTCGCGATCAGATTTCTCGGGGCATTGATGCAGCCCGGGATCAGCGCGATGGTGGCGGATATTGTGCCACAGGAACAGCGCGTAGAGGCATTCGGCCTCCTGCGCATCGGCGGAAACGCAGGCTGGGCAATCGGCCCGGCGATCGGTGGCTTCCTGATCGTAATCTCTTACTGGTCACTCTTCCTCGTTACAGCCGCTGCCAGCCTGATGGGAATGGTGTTGGTCGTCCTTTTCATCAAGGAATCGAGCCATTCGCGCGCTGCTGAGCGATTCGAACTGTCAAAGCTTCTCGACGTCGGACGCGACCGGCAGTTTCTCGTGTTCTGTGGATTCAGCTTCCTGCTGTTCCTGGTGATGGGGCAGTTCGCCAGCACGCTCTCCGTCTTCTCCACCGAGTTCGTCGGGATAAGCGATGTGCAACTCGGCTTTCTCTATACACTCAACGGGGTTATTGTCGTTCTCTTCCAGTGGCCGGCTGCTCTCCTCGGGGGAAAGATCGGGACGCGGCGAGCCCTCACCCTGGGCGCGATCTTGTTCGCTGTCGGTTACTTCGCGGTTGGTTTCGCCCCCTCGTTCTACTTCCTACTGGGCACGATGGTGGTAATAACCCTGGGGGAGGTAGTCTTCTCCCCAAGCGCAACTACGGCTGTTGCCAACAGCGCAAGCGAGGGAAAGATGGGCCGGTACATGGGCTTCTTCGGACTTGCTGAGGCATTCGGCTGGTCGGCGGGGCCGTTTGTCGGCGGCTGGCTTCTGGATTACCTCGGCAAGGAACCGCTCGTGATGTGGGGACTGATTGCGGCGATCGGGGTGGTCGCCGCAATCGGATTTGCTTCTTCCGGACGGGCCGGAGAACAGGTCGACTAACTAAGCACCTTCTCGAACGCCGCCTCCAGGATGTCCATCCCTTC
>CAZRQM010000069.1:0-6149 GCA_964602385.1 uncultured Thermotogae bacterium
TCATTCACCCCTTTTCTCTGTACATGTTCAACACCGCGATCTTTGCTGCCTTGAGAAAGGTACAAGCAGATCACCAAGTCTCTGTGCGCTATTGTAACGTCTGCGGCGCTGGTAGGGAAGGAGCAACTTGAGATTCCTCGCGATCGGGGCATAGACAATCTCCAAGGGGGACCGAAAGAGACACGCCCCTTGAGATGAGCCTATTTCTCGTTCAAACTCCACTGCACTGGAGCAACAATGCGACGAATGTGATGCAAGGAGAAGCAGCGGGAGAATGGATGCCCTATTACGGTGAACTTGCGGCGTTGGGGACAGCTTTGTGTTGGTCCTTTACGTACGTGTTCTTCACGCTTGCCGTCCGCGAGATTGGCCCCGCGGCTCTGAACAGGCTTCGATTGGCCGTTGCGCTCCTCTTATTGATCCTTGCCCACCTCTTGGTACACCACACGCCGCTTCCGCTGCACGCCGAAGCGATCCGCTGGGGATGGTTGACTTTGTCTGGGATCATTGGCTTTGCTGTTGCCGATGCGCTGCTCTTTCGCGCTCTGTACTATCTTGGTGCCCATCGCACGTCCTTGATGATGGCGCTCGTCCCGGTGATGAGCACCTTTCTGGCGTGGGGAATCTTCGCGGAGATCCTCAGTCTTCTTCAGATCAGCGCCATCTTTGTCACTCTCGCTGGGATACTTCTCGTACTGTGGCGCAAGCAGGTTGAAGACAGTTCGCACGTGGCAAAACGCTACCTTCTTGGGTTGCTCTTCGCGCTTGGGGCAGCGCTGGCCCAGTCCCTGCGGTACATATTGTCCAAGCAGGGCTTAGGCGGAGGATTCTCCGTCCTATCAACGAACCTCATGCAGATCCTGGCGGCCACGGTTGCCGTCTGGCTGTGGGCCCTTGTCCGGGGACAGGTTCGCGACACCATCAACGCCTTTTGCAGCAGACGAGCCCGTTGGACGGTAATTGGGGGAGCGTTCACCGGACCGTTCCTCGGGGTTACCCTGTCGCTCGTCGCACTTGGTAACGCTCCGGTGGGTGTAGTCTCGACACTGATGGCTCTCACACCGACTTTCTTACTTCCTCTCTCCGCGCTCGTATTCAAGGAGCCGATCCGCAGCCGTGCCGTTTACGGCACGCTCCTGGCGATGGCGGGAGTTGCCCTGTTGTTCCTCTTTTGATGGAACGAAAGATCTACAACTCAGACATCAGGCAGACCGAGGTAGGCGTGTTGTTGCTTCGTTAGGCTATCGATCGCAATACCGAGCGCTGCAAGCTTCATTCGCGCTACCCTTTCATCGACCTCATGGGGGACTGCGTAAAGAGCGGGCGGCTGCGGTTCGGCCTCCACAATGTGCCTCAATGTCAGTGCCTGCAGGGCGAAGGAAATGTCCATGATCTCCACTGGGTGACCATCGCCGAGGACAAGGTTGACCAGCCTCCCGTCGCCGAGGAGGTAGAGCTGACGGCCGTCTCGAAGCGTGAATTGCCTAATCCCGTCCCGCACGTCTGCCTGCTCGGTGGCGAGAGCGGAAAGCGCCAACTTATCGATTTCCACATCAAAGTGACCGGCGTTGGCCATGACCAGCCCGTCCTTCGCGCGAGCAAGAGCCGCCCGTGTGACTACATCCCGGCATCCCGTGGCGGTGATGAGAAAATCGGCCTGTTCGATCATCGCCTCCATCGGGCCGACGGAAAACCCGTCCATCACCGCCTCCACCGCGCGCACGGGATCAACCTCGCAGACAAGCACTCTTGCTCCCAAGCCGCGAGCGCGCATGGCGATCCCCCGCCCGCACCAGCCGTAGCCGGCAACGAGTACATTCTTTCCGGCGATGAGGAGATTGGTAGAGCGCATGATCCCGTCCCACACCGACTGCCCTGTCCCGTAGCGGTTGTCGAACAGGTACTTCATCTTCGCGTCGTTCACGGCGTACATCGGGAAGCGAAGCTCTCCACGACGTTCAAGGATCCGCAAGCGGTGTACCCCGGTTGTCGTCTCCTCGCAGCCTCCGCGGATCTCCAAATCGATCTCGTTGTGCAGCAGCTTTACCAGGTCGCCGCCGTCATCGAGGATGAGGTCCGGTTTGGTAGAAAGGACGTGCCGCAGGTCGTCGAAGTACTCCGTGTCGCTCGCTCCGTGCTTGGCGTACACCGCGATACCCTCCGCTGCGAGTGCCGCGGCAACGTCATCCTGCGTGGAGAGGGGATTGCTCCCAGTAACAGCCACCTCCGCCCCTCCTGTCCGCAGGAGGAGGGCAAGGCAGGCGGTCTTTGCCTCCAGATGGATGCTCATCCCGACGCGGTGCCCAGCGAGCGGCCTCTCTTCGGCAAATTCGTGTCGTAGCTGCGCAAGGAGCGGCATGTGAGCCGCTGCCCAGGCGATCTTCTTCTTCCCGTGCTCAATCTGTTCCTGCTCCATCGTTTGTCCCTCCCGTTAATTGTCCCAGTATGCTGAAAACACCACTCTTCCTACAACCCTAATCCGCGAGCACGGCCTTGCTGCCCGTGCGCATTCCAAGATAGATCCCGGCGAGGATGATCGCTCCTCCCACTCCTTTCATCAGGGTGAGCGCCTCACCGAAGATGATGTAGGCAAGGATCGTCGCTCCGATTGGTTCACCGAGGGTCACGATCGACACGACCGATGCCTGTAGGTACTCGAGGGCCCAGTTGAGCGATGTATGACCGATCAGTTGCGGTCCCAAGCCAAGGAGGATCAGCCACATGTAATCGGGCAGTGAGAAACCGCCAAGCGGTTGGCCCGTCGCCAGACAGACAATGAGAAGGAGGATGGTGGCCGTCCCATACGTCATCAGCGCATATCCGGACAGGGGAACCTTCTGCCGCACACGGCGGCCACTGAGGAAGTATCCCGCGGCCATGACCGCCCCTCCAATGGCCAGGAGGTCACCCTGCAGGGCCGTACCGCCGAGGCGCATGTCCCCCCAGCCGATCACCACAGCACCACCGACGGCAAGGGCGATGGCGAGCTTGAGGAGTCGAGAAGGGGGTTCGTGGATGAAGAAACGGGCGCCCATACCGACGAAGATCGGGCTGGTGCTGACGAGGACCACGGAGCTGGCAACGGATGTGTAGTCAAGCGATGCGATCCACAGGATGAAATGGAGCGAGAGGAAGAAACCGCTCAGCGCGCTGAATAGAAGGTCGCGGCGGGAGATCTTGCTCAGAGATCCGCCCCGAATGGCGAACGGAAACAGGACAAGGGATGCCACGCCCAATCGCCATGCGGAGATCGCGAAGACGGACGCCCCGCCCACCAAGCGGATTATGATCGCACCGAATGAGATGACTATTATTCCCAGCGTAAGAACCGATGGGAGTAGTATCTCGCGTTTCATCGGTGATCGTGCATCGTCCTAGCGGCCCATGAGAGCAAGGATCGCGGGAAGAGCACGACGCGTCGCTTCCTCTCCCGCTTCGATTCCGCTCTTCACGTCGCTATAGCAGGGGGGATCAGGAGAGAAGTCTGGCTGAATCAGGACATCCGGTGGATTGAGCTGCAAGAGAAGATCGCTAACGCGTTTCTGAAACGCCGTCGACATTTGAAACAGGACCGAGAAGACGCTCGGGTAGAACCTACGTCGCTCCTCCTCGCTTGAGTGCATGTTCTCCATCCCCTTGATGATCCCCAAGATGCGCTCACGGTAATCCGGAGCGGGGATGCCTGAAAGCTTCACCTCTTCTGGCCGAACGAGGACATCAACCGCGATAATCTTCGTCGCCCCAAGAGCGCGGGCTACATCCACCGGGGCTGGGTTGGAGACGCCACCGTCGATCAGCAGGTGTCCATCGATCCACACCGGTGTGAACAGGCCAGGTACGGAGACGCTCGCCCTGATCGCCTCAGCAAGAGGCCCCCTTGTGATCGGAAACGGGAGGCCCGTTTCCAGGTCCGTGGCGAGCGCGGCGTATGGTATGGGGAGGCTCTCGATGGTCCGGTCGCCAACAAGCGATCGGATGGTACGTACGACCTCGCGCCCCGAACTCCATCCGGCCCAAGGAACGGTCGGCAGGAGTGTCTTTAACACTCTGGCGAAGTTAGTCGAGCGCCAAACTGCTTCTATCTTGTCGATCCCTGCCCCGGCGGCATACGCTCCACCAACCTCCGCCCCCATGCTTGTTCCCACTATGACATCGGGCTTGATCCCGTTCTCCTCCAGGACCTTGAGCACCCCCACGTGTGCCGATCCTCGCGCTCCACCGCTTCCAAGCGCCAATCCAATTCGCTCTTTCTCTGGCATCGTGTCAATATCCTAGCATGCTGCAAGGCAATAGACAATAGTCATCAGCTCAAAGCGAAGAGAATGAAGAAGCGCCACAGAAAAACCGTGACGCTCCTCCGCTAGTCTTGTCAAACCGGAATCTCCGGCTCGGTACATGCGCTAGGCGCTGATTGCGCCTACGGGGCACTGATCAACCGCTTCTTGAATACAGGCAGCGTCGGTGTCCGCTCCAGCCTTTACTTCCGCCGTCCCGTCTGCTCGCATCTCGAACACATCAGAGCAGACCTGAGTGCACAGAGCGCAACCAATACAGAGATCCTTGTCCACTGTTGGGTTAGTCACTCGATCCTCCTTAATCTGTAAAGTATTGCAGCTCTGGAAATATACCATGCCTTGCGCTTTGCGCAACTCTCGCTGAGGGAGTCGCACGCAATCATCGAGTTTGTGCACGGGGGCGATAATCAGGTAAAGTTGCGCGGAAGACATAGAGATACGAGGGGGGGTCCATGAGAAAGGTGCTGTTGTTTTCGTTGTTGCTGCTGGTTGTTGTCGGTTCTTCCGCCGTGCCAATGACAATCGATGAGGCGCTGCAACTCTTCCCGGAGAGTTCCGACATCATGATCGAGTACAACGCGGGCGGACAGGCGCAGCTAGAGGCGGCTATCCAAGCCTTCGAAGATGAGCTTGGCCTCACTCCATCGTTCGATGACACGGACGAGGATGCGTACATGACGCTTCCGATAGCGCCGGAGAAGAAGGGATGGGTGAACAAGCTCTCTCAGTGCTATTACACCCTGGGCGACGTGTTCCTCCGCGATGGGGATGGAGCGGCAAGGGTGTTCGAAATGGGACGGCTGTGGGGGATGAAGAGCCTGCGCATGAATCCGGAGTTCGCCACCGAGGAGAAGAGGCATGATTTCATTGCGGCCGTTAATCAGGAGACCGATGTCGCCGCGCTTTACTGGACCTATGGCAATTGGGCACGCAAGGATGAGTTTGATAAACTGTGGGCAATAGCACGCAACGATCCCCCGAAGCTTGTCGCCCTTGCTGAGCGCTCGCTCGCCGTTGACAAGACGTACATCGCCTACGGTCCCTATCGTTCCCTTGCTGCCTTCTGGGGCGGACTCCCACCTCTACCGCTGACGAAATTCGGGCAGAATCTGCCGCGGACACTCTCCTACATCTGCCCCGTGATCGATGAGCCGGAATACTGTAGCGGCTGTGCGGATTGCCCAATCGACCCGGATTGCAATGCATACTTCGAGAATAGGCTTATCTTCGCCCAATACTACCTGATGGAAAAGGGGCTATGGGACGAGGCGGCGCGCGTTCTGCAGAGCATCATCGACGATCCGATCGGGGACAAGTACCCGCTCTACAACGCTCTCGATCAGCAACTGGCGATAGAGTTGCTTGATCGAGTGAACGAGCATCGGTAAAGTGTGCAAATTTGGTGCAAGAGATGAGTTATCTCATCAATTAGTCGAAATGGTCAAGGTTTTCTAAGGAGGAGAGTATGAAGAAGTTATTGATCGTTAGTCTTTCTCTGTTGTTGCTTGCTGGCGCTGTCGTAATCGCCCAGGAGGAGCCTGTATCGATGGATCTCGACACAGCGCTGTCGTATTACCAGAACGATAGCTTTACGATCGAGTGCTCCGATACCGGTGAAGCTCAGATATTGGGGATCATCGACGCGTTCAAGGCCGACCTCGGGGTCACGGCCGACCTCGATGAGACAAATGAGGATGCTGTAAACGCGTTTGCCATCGACATATCATTGAAGGATATCGTCAACAAGTTGTCGCAGGCGTACTACACGCTGGGAAATGTCTTTGTCGATCCTTCTGAAAATGAGGATATCTACGTCAAGGGAAAGAATTGGGGCTTGAAGAGCCTGCGCATGAA
>CAZRQM010000070.1:0-5952 GCA_964602385.1 uncultured Thermotogae bacterium
CCAGGCGAGACTTCTTCAGAACGACTCGCGGGCGCCTCGCCCAAGGCAAGATAGACAGCATCGGCCTGTTGATCCACTTTCAGTTTCATGGGTTCATACTCCGTCGATCAAAGAATACCGTCACAACTCGCGGTGGACTCACGGCAACATTCACTACCATGCGCAGTACGCGGTTTTCAAATTCAGCAATGCGCGTAAGCCGATGTTCCAGGGCGCAAGCTTGAGGAAGTTGCTTGCAGCCTCCATCCGCACGGGTTTACGCTCTACTACGATCTCTGATCGCGGTGATCAAAGCATAGATCGTCCCTACGTATTGTGGGAAGAGAAGAAGCGTCCCTTGCGCGCTGCGGTGAGCGATACTCACCGCGCAGGGGTGGCCGTTCGTATCGTGTGTGTGACTGATCAGGTTCTCCAGGCCCTGCAGGTGCAGGATCGCTTCCTGGCGTTGTTCTTCCTTTAGGGGTAACGATGGCAGGACTCTGCGAATGCGTTCCAGTTCCGCGTATGGCGAGCATTCTCCCTCGTCTACTCCCTGATACTGCGTCTCTGGGAGGAGATCGGAGACCATGTCGATGCATCTCCTCCCGGCTTCGGCGAGGAGGGACATCGTTGCCAGGTAATTGCCGGAGAGGAATCCCTTTTGCGCGGCGTGGACGTAGGTGCGGATGGTCTGATCGAGCGGCTCATCGATCCTTGCTTCCAGATCATGTAGGTAGCGATCGTAGTCGTGCAGGATGATCGCTCCCGACTCCAGGCACTCATCACCGTAGTCGGTGACGTGGAAGAAGGGGAGGTTGAGGTTTAGCGAGTTTTTCCCCGGGGCAAGCACCCCCTGCACGAGGAGATCCCAGATGATCTCATGGACCTTCAGTGCGTCGTGGTGATCATACTCTTCCGCAAGGCTGCGCACCTGGAACTCGACCGCGTTTAGGTGTGTCTGCGGATCGCGCCTCAGCACCTCGAACACAAGTTTGCGCAGCTCTTCCTTCTCCATCTTGACTCCTCCTGTAGAGACGATACAGCAGGTGCGTGAATCCAGCAAGTGGACATGTTCCAGCAACGCGAAAACCGGTTGTGCGAGATTTGTGAATCTGCTATATTGTCAGGCAGCCTACAGCAAAGCGCGTGGTGTCGCAGCAATGCGTTGGCAGATGCCAACTTAGGGGGAGGTCAGATGAAACGGGTGATCGATGGGGCGAGGATCTGGGACGGGGCAAATTCATTTGACGAGAAGGGAACGATCATCATCGACGACGACGGGAAGATCGAGGCGGTCCTCACGGGTGCTGAACGTGATCGCTATGAGCCGCCGGCGAGCGCGGAGACAATCGATGGCGATGGTAAGCTGGCGATTCCCGGGCTTGTCAACGCGCACACTCACCTGTATAGCAGCCTTGCGCGCGGGATGGCCCTTCCGAACTACTCGCCAAGCACGTTCACCCAAATCCTCGAACAGCTCTGGTGGCGGCTGGATAAGGCCCTCGATCCTGCTTCGGTACGCATGAGCGCGCTGATTGGAGCGATGGAGGCCGCCCGGTGTGGCGTCTCTACCCTGATCGATCACCATGCTAGCCCTAACGCCGTTACCGGTAGCCTGCGCGCCATCAAGGGTGCCGTGAATGACGACATCGGCCTACGAGGGGCGTTCTGCTACGAGCTCTCCGATCGAGATGGAATGGCAATTCGCGATGAGGGGATCGAGGAGAACCTGGAGTTTCTCTCAAGTGATGATCCAACAGACACGATGTGCACAGCCCTGTTCGGGCTGCACGCCTCGTTCACCCTCTCCGATGAAAGCCTGTCAATGGTATCGGAGCGCATTCCCGAAGGCGCCGGAGTGCACATTCATGTGGCGGAAGGCCCGGAGGATGAGGAGCAATGCCAGGCCGAACACGGGATGCGGATCGTCGAGCGCCTTCACAAGTTCAACCTGTTGCGAGAGAGATCTGTGCTCGCCCATTGCCTGCATATTGATGAGGCGGAGAAGGACATGGTCGCAGGTAGCATGGCGACCGTCGTGCACAATCCTAGATCGAACATGAACAATGCAGTTGGGGTCTTCGACATGGGCGGCTTCCTGCGGCGCGGGATCACGGTCGGCCTGGGGACGGACGGGCTGGGGGCGAACATGCTGAGCGAGCTGTTCACCGCCGGGATCCTGCAGAAGGTATCAACGAAGGACTCCCTCGCGGCCGGCTTTGGCGACCTGCAGAAGATCCTGTTTGACAACAACCCGCACATCGCCTCGCAACTGCTTGGCGCGCAGCTGGGGCGGATCGCTCCCGGGTATGAAGCGGACATCGCCCTGTTCGACTACGATCCGCCCACGCCGATCGATGCGGGGAATGTCCTCGGGCATCTGCTGTTCGGAATTGCCGTGCATGACCTACACGTCTCCGATCTCATCGTTGCTGGGCGTTCAGTGATCAGGGATGCGCATTTTGCCAACCTCGATGAGGACGCGATCTACGCGCAGGCGCGCGAGGAGGCGACGGCACTGTGGGCGCGGATTTCATGAAGGGGGAAAGGAAATGTCTGATAAGTTGAGGGTTCAATCGTTCTCCGAGCTGCTAGGATCGATCCTGCAGGAATATGAACACAACGAGAGCATCTTTGGGATCCATCGCTCGCTCTTCTTCGTGCCGAAAAAGGGCAGCCCGTACGCGACGGAGATGTTCGGAAGCCACTTAGCCACCCCCATTGGCCCGGCCGCCGGGCCGCACACGCAACTGGCGAGGAACATAATATCGGCATGGCTCTCCGGTGGACGGTTCATGGAGCTGAAGACCGTGCAGATCATGGACGAGCTGACGATCCCGCGCCCGTGTATCGACGTGGCCGACGAGGGGTACAACGTCGAGTGGTCGCAGGAACTGAAGCTCGAAGACTCCGTCAACGAGTACATCAACGCCTGGGTTGCGATCCACATCCTCCGGCGAGTGCTCGGGTTCGAGAATGAGGTGCCGTTCGGCACGATCTTCAACATGAGTGTCGGCTACAACCTGGAGGGGATCAAGCAGCCGCGCATGGTCAAGTTCATGGATGCGATGATCGATGCCTCCGAGGAGATCGCCGCCATCAAACAGATGCTCGCCGATAAATGGCCGGAGTTCGCCGATATCGAGATTCCAACTAGGTTGACGAACAGCGTCACCCTCTCCACGATGCACGGCTGCCCGCCCGACGAGATCGAGCAGATCGCCCGCTATCTGATCGAAGACCGCGGCCTGCATACGATCGTCAAGCTCAATCCAACCCTGCTCGGTAAACAGGAAGTCCTGCACATCCTGCACGACAAACTTGGATACTCTGACATTGACATCCCAGACAGCGTCTTTGATAAGGATCTGCAGTACGAGCGGGCGGTTCGCCTGATCAGCGACATGAAAGAGACGGCGGCCAATCACAACCTCTTTTTCGGGGTCAAGCTGAGCAACACCCTGGCGATGGCCAATCATCGCGATGTCCTCCCCGGCGACGAGATGTACATGTCTGGCCGAGCGCTTTACCCGATTACGATGGGTCTATTCAACAAGCTGATGCAAGAGTTCGACGGCGATCTGAACGTCTCTTACTCCGGTGGCGCGGATGCGTTGAACGTGGTCGACATCATCTCTTCTGGTGCCTGCCCCGTGACCTGCGCCTCGGAACTGCTCAAGCCGGGTGGGTACTCGCGTCTCCTGCAGTTCGTGGAGAACATCGAGGGCGCTATGGAAAAACGTGGAGCGACGAGCCTCGTCGATCTGGCGAGCGACAAGCTGGCGAACCTTACGCACGCCGCCGCGGCCGCACACACAGATCGGCGCTACAAGGTGGAGTACCACCGCTTCGGCCTTCCCAAGCTCAGCTCTGATCTTTCGATGTTTGATTGCATCACCGCCCCGTGCAGCGCGACCTGCCCGGTTGAGCAGGACGTCCCTGACTACGCTTGGCTGATCTCGCGCGGCGAGTACGATCGGGCCCTGTCGGTGATCCTTGCCAGAAATCCCCTTCCCGGAATCACGGGCTACATCTGCACGCATGTCTGCCAGACGAAATGTACGCGCAACAACTACGATGAGTCGGTGGCGATCCGCGATCTGAAGCGGTTCGCGGTTGAGAATGGACACGCCTCGATCGCACCGCTTGCAAAAACCACTCAGAAGGTGGCGGTGATCGGGAGCGGGCCGTCCGGTCTCTCCGCCGCTTCGTTCCTGGCGCTGAACGGGATCGATGTAACCATCTTTGAGGCCAAGGATAAAGTTGGCGGAATGCCGGCTCTCGCCCCGGAGTTTCGCCTCCCGCAGGAGATCATCGATCAGGACGTGGAGCGGATCAGACATCTGGGCGTGAAGATAGAGACTCGCCATCCGATTGATACCCCCCCGGAAGGGCTTCTCAAACAGGGGTTCTCCGCAGTCTACGTGGGAAGCGGATTCCAGCGCGACGCGGAGCTTGACATCGACGGAGCTAACGGAGAAGGGACCTTCACCGCACTTGATATGCTGGAGCGCGTGCGACGTGGCGAGAAGGTTGACCTCGGGGAGAAGATCGTCGTCATCGGTGGTGGGAACACGGCGATGGACGCAGCGCGCACGGCGGCCCGCGTTGCTGGTGTGCCAACAACGGTGATCTACCGTCGCACCAGGGCGGAGATGCCGGCGGATGTGGACGAAATCGAAGACCTGCTAGCTGAGGGGAACAGCATTGAAGAGCTGCTGTCCCCAGTGCGCGTGATCCGCAAGAGCGGAAAGATCGTTGCCATAAAGTGTCTGCGCAACAAGCTTGGAGAGCCCGGCCCCGATGGCAGGCGCCGGCCGGTCCCGATCGAGGGAAGCGAACTGGAGATTCCCGCTGATACGATGATCATCGCCATAGGCCAGCTCCCCGAGCTTTCGTTCCTCGATGGGAGCGGCATTTCTGTTACTAACAAGGGGCGAATCGCCGCCAAGGCGGATACGGGAGATACGGGCGTCACGTGTGTCTATGCCGGCGGGGACGCGACCCGCGGTCCGGCGACGATCATCCAGGGGGCTGCCGATGGTCGCCGTGCGGCAGAGGCAATCTGCCTCAAGCTGGGAGTCGATTATAAACGGCTAGAAGTTCAGCATCCGAGCCTATCCGAAGAGGAGATTATAGAGGTCAAGCGTGAGCGTGCGCGTAAAGGGCCACAGGTGCGCCCCTCCGTCCTCCCGCTCAGTAAACGGTCCGAGTTCGCCCTGGTGGAGAAGGCGTTCACCGAGGAGGAGGCCCACGCCGAGGCGTCGCGCTGCCTGCAGTGTTCCACCGTGTGCGATAAGTGCGTGGAAGTCTGCCCCAATCGCGCGAACTACACGTACCGCATCACTCCGTTCCACGCAACGCTTCCGGTACTTAGTTGTCGCGATGGCAAGCTGCAGGTTGTGGGAAAAGAAGTGTTCTCATTAACGCAGGACAGGCAGGTGTTGCATGTCGATGACTTCTGCAATAACTGCGGCGTTTGTACTACCTTCTGCGTCCACGACGGGGACCCCTACCTGGATAAACCGCGCCTATTCCTCGATGAAGGAGACTTCGAGCAGGAGGAGGAGAACGCGTTTAAGATCGATAGTAACCGCATCAGGTCCCGTTACAACGGGAGCGAGGTGCAACTGAGGATCGTTGGCGAGAAGATGGAGTACGAGGACGAACACGTGATAATCACCCTCTCGCCGGAACTGAAAGTTGAAGGAATGCATCTGAAAAAAGAATTCGACGGGAACCTGTCGCTCTTGCGTATTGCGACAATGGCCAGCGTCCTGCGTGGGGTACACGGATCGCTACCGTTCTTCGCGTAGTAACGGCAGAGTAGAGGAAGGAGAAGATCAGGATGGGAGAGGTAAAGGCGTTACGTTGCATAACATGTGGACGGAAGTTCTCGGAAAAGGATATCGAGTACACTTGCCCGGATTGCGGGCCACGGCGCGGGACGCTAGAGGTCATTTACGACTACAA
>CAZRQM010000071.1:0-2763 GCA_964602385.1 uncultured Thermotogae bacterium
GAGCCATGATGCCGATATTCCGTACCCGCTCCATAGCCACAGAATCGTTGTCTACAGAAGCATCGCTGGACATAGAGACCCTCTCCACTAAGAAACGTTAATCTAAACAGAGGATCGAGGATCAGCTACCAGCGATAGTGAGCGAATGCGCGGTTTGCCTCAGCCATGCGGTGAACGTCCAGCCTCTTGTTATATGCCTTCCCTTCCTTGCGCGCAGCATCCGTGATCTCCGCTGCGAGCCGTCCGCCCATCGTGTTGCCGCTACGCTCTCGCGCTGCTGCTACGATCCAGCGAAGGGCCAAGGCAATCTGTCGATCCTGCGGCACCTCGTAAGGAACCTGATAGTTTGCTCCACCGACACGCCTCGTGCGGACCTCCAATCGTGGCGAGCAGTTCGTCAGTGCGGTGTTGAACACATCGAGAGCGGGCTCGTCACCGCGCTTGCTAATCCGCTCCAGTGCGTCATAAACGACGCCCTCCGCAACTGACTTCTTGCCGTCGTGCATGACGTAATTAATCAGCTTCGCGAGGAGCTGGCTACTATACTTGATGTCCGCTTTGACATCGCGACCAGGTAATTCCATGTTTTCTCCTAGCTCCCCTTCTTGGTTCCGTACTTCGAGCGCCCTTGCTTTCGCCCTTCCACGCCCTCGGCGTCCAGGCTTCCGCGAACTATATGATAACGCACTCCCGGCAAATCCTTAACACGACCACCGCGGACCATCACGATCGAGTGTTCCTGCAAGTTGTGCCCTTCACCACCGATGTAGGCCGTGACCTCTTTGCCATTGCTCAGACGGACACGTGCCACCTTTCTCAGTGCTGAGTTCGGTTTCTTCGGGGTGCGCGTGTAGACACGCGTGCATACGCCACGCTTCAACGGGCTCCCACCAAGCGCCGGAGCCTTGCTCTTCTTCGTCTTCGGCTTTCGCCCTAACCTGATAAGCTGATTAATAGTCGGCATATTCACTCTCCAAATCGTAATGGATTATAGATTCCTTCACAAAACCTGTCAAGCGGCTTCCTCTTTCTGTTGTTCCTTTCGGAGAATGTCCGCTCCTTCCTTGGTGTACTTAAAGCCGGTCCCCGACGGAATTCTCTTCCCGACGATAACGCTCGGCTTCAGGCCATCCAGATTATCGATTTCTCCGCGAAGCGCCGCCTCCGAGAGGACTTTCGTGGTACGCTGGAACGATGCCGCGGAGAGCCATCCCTTTGTCTGCAGCGCTGCCTTCGAGATGCGCAACAGTTCGCGCTCCCCGAGCGGGAGGCGCTTCTCCGCGAGAGGAAGCTCCACGGGCTCCCCCGCACGCATGATGGTCAGTGACTGCACACCACTCTGTTGTGCGGCCCGTAGTAGATCAGCGGTGACAACCTCTCCGCTTGCTGCGATCAACTTGCCCTCATAAACAACGTCTTCGGCCACCGCTTCCCCGATGGCTGCGGAGCGCATGCGCTCTGCCGTCTGATTCCACTCCACAAGGTCACGCAGCTCCTTCTGGAATACCTCAAGAAGGACGAGAACGTTGATATGGAAGCGAGAATCTCCCGTATCGGTAACGCGCACGTTGTTCAAGATCTGTCGGATGATTACTTCCAGGTGCTTGTCGTTTATGTCAACTCCTTGCACCTTGTACACCTTGTGAATCTCCGTCAGGAAGTACTCACGCGTCTTAGTCACCCCAGCCAGGTCAAGGAGCACGTGAGGAGCGACAACGCCTTGGGTGAGCAGGTCGCCCTTCTGGACCTTGTCGCCAGCGCGAACAGTCGCCATCTGATCGATCTCAACATCGCTCTTCGCACGGACGACGGTGAGCCTCGTTATCTCTCCATCGCTGTCAACCTTCTCTACCTCTAGGAGATCAAGTCCGCCAACCTCTACGTTCACCAGTCTGCCGCCGGCACGTACCTTCTCTCCGTGTCCAACGGCTGGTGACACATTCGCCGTCATCGGGAAGCGCATGAAGCGTCCGTCCGGGTTGTAGACGACAATCCGGTCTTCAAGAATGAGAACTGTCCCCGAAGATTCCGATGCAATGAAGATCGGTTTGGAACGCGATGTAAGCTGGTCGCCCGTCTTCACAGAGGATCCCGGTTCAACCATCATCCGTGCACCGTAGGAGATCTCATAATCTGATCTCTCCCCATCTTTATCGACGACGCTGAACCTCCGATCGTTGTCGTCCGACATCTCGACCTTTCCAGCGCGATCGGCGAAGACTGGCTCGATGTTGAACCTCTCAGTAATGGGATCAGCCTCTGAGACGACATCTCCGTCCTTGACGGCTGGAGTCGCACCACGCGGGAGAACGTAAGAGCGATCC
This sequence comes from uncultured Thermotogae bacterium, assembly GCA_964602385.1. GTDB lineage: Bacteria > Bipolaricaulota > Bipolaricaulia > UBA7950 > UBA9294 > M55B144. The sequence continues at coordinate 2,325 of CAZRQM010000071.1, forward strand.
CCAGCGTCAGCATCGATGACGAGCATCTCCTTGCGCTCTTTCCCATCGACAATGAACACCTCGCCAGCACACGGACTCCCGCCACGGATTAGCTCCTGAGGGCTCACCTCTTCGCCCTCGGAAACAGGCTCCAAAACCGAGGGCACTTGGATAACTCGCTGGTCGCCGACGACCTCCACACGATCTTTTCCCGTCTCAAGAGGGGTAATTGAGGCGACGTACCCATCGAGAGGGGATATCCCGGCTTGCGCGCTCTTCATCGTGTTGCGTGCCTCGAACAGTTCTTCCGCACGTGGAAGACCTTGTGTGATATCTTCTCCAGCGACACCACCGGTATGGAAGGTGCGCATCGTGAGCTGTGTTCCCGGTTCTCCCACGGATTGGGCGGCGATTACTCCAATCGCCGTCCCCAGCTCCACCGGCTCATGCGTACTCATAT
>CAZRQM010000071.1:2863-5915 GCA_964602385.1 uncultured Thermotogae bacterium
GTATCCAGAGTCCGCGGTCTTCAGAGCCGTATCGGCAGCTCCCTTGCGCCCGCCGTGGGTGGAGATGAAGTACTCCATCATGTCCAACCCCTCGCGGAAGTTGGAGACGACCGGTCGCTCGATGATCTCCCCTGATGGGCCAGCCATTGGGCCACGCATCCCGCACAACTGTTTTACCTGGTCCGGGCCACCGCGTGCCCCGGAGTTGACTATTCCGTAGACGGCGTTGTACTTGTGCTGTCGCAGGTTCTCCATCGTTGCATCTTCAACCTCATCGACTGTTCGACGCCACACGCGAATCACGGCTCGCCGGCGCTCATCCTCAGTCGCCAATCCTACCTGGAACATCTTCTGAATGCGCTTGACGGTAGCGTTTGACTTCTTGACGATCCCTTCTTTCTCCGGAGGTATGAGACAATCCTTGATGGAGATCGTTAGGCCGGAGAGCATGGCGTACTTGAACCCCAGGTCTTTCAGATCGTCCAGCACTTCTGAGGTCTTCTTCCAGCCAAAGCGACCGTGACATTCCTTGATGATGCTCTTAATAGCGTGCAGATCCATGACACGTCCGTAGTCACGAATCTCCTCGGGGAAGATCTCGTTCATCTGTGCGCGCCCGAGCGTCGTATCGATGATCTTGCCATCGATGCGGATCTTCACCGGGGCGTGCAGATCTATGACCCCCTCTTCCTGAGCCCGCCATGCCTCGTCGAGATCGCGGAAGTACTTCCCCGCACCGAGGGCGTCGTTGTCGAGAAGGGTCAGATAGTAGTAGGCATAGATCGGATCCTGTGTAGGGAGGCTCACTGGTTCCCCGTGTGCCGGTGACAGGATGTTGCGCGGCGCCGCCATCAGTTCCCTCGCCTCAGCGATCGCTTCGGGCGACAGAGGAAGGTGCACCGCCATCTGGTCGCCATCGAAGTCCGCATTGTACGGCGTACACATGAGGGGATGCAGGTGAATCGCATCGCCATCAACTAGGATCGGCTCAAATGACTGCATCGAGAGTCGATGCAGCGTTGGAGCACGATTGAGAAGGACTGGGTGATCCTTAATCAGCTTCTCCAGTATGTCCCACACCTGGGGCATCCCACCGAGTAAGGCCTTGTTCTTGATCTCATCGAAATCGGAGAACGTCGTCGCCTCCAAGTGGTGGAGGATGAACGGCTTGAACAGCTCAAGGGCCATCTTCTTCGGCAGGCCGCACTGCGACATCTTGAGCTTCGGGTCGACGACGATCACCGCTCGCCCTGAGTAATCAACACGACGCCCAAGCAGGTTCCGTCGCAGGCGCCCATGTTTTCCGTGGATCCTCTCGGAGAGCGACTTAAGGGGACGGTTGTCGCGACCGCGGATCGGGCTTTCTTTCTTTTCGTTGTGGATCAGAGCGTCTACCGCCTCTTGCAGCATGCGCCGCTCGTTGCGCAGGATGACCTCCGGCGCTCCCATATCGACTAGCTTCTTCAGCCTGTTGTTCCTATTGATGATTCGCCGATAGAGATCGTTCAAATCGGTTGTGGCGAATTTTCCACCCTCAAGCTGGATCATCGGCCTCAAGTCAGGAGGGAGGACGGGGATGACATCGAGGATCATGTCCTGAGGGTTGTTTCCCGAGTCGCGTATCTGATCGACCACCTCCAGGCGCTTTATCAACCGGCGGCGATTTCCCATCGCACGTTCTTGCTCCAGTTCCACGCTCAGTTGCTGATGGAGCTCGTTAAAGTCCAGTTCCTCCAGCAGCCCCTTGATGCCCGCTGCCCCGGTAGCGGCGACAAACCCATCGGGATAGACCCTCTCATAGGCACGCTTCTCAAGGAACGTGATTCGGTCCCCAGCTTGCCGCGGGAATGCTGGGTTCCTCACTCGTGTGATAAGGAATACCAGGCTGTCCAACACTTCAGAATCGATCGGCTCCCCTGTAACATCAGACCCGTATCGGTCGACAAGCATGTCGAACGCCGTCCTGGAACAGAGCTCGTCGACCGGCCGTTCGGCGATGACCGCACCCGCCTCAATCTCGTCTCCGTCCTCGACCATGAGACCGACGTCACCAACAATCGGGTACTCCTGCGATCCGACAACGACAGCCCGTGAGCTCTCCCCATTAGTGAGGGTCCGCTCTTCCACAGTCACGCGTCCCGCTTCCGCAGCAACTACCTGCGGCGCATCATCCACAAAGTACGCCTGCTCCACAGTGAAGTCATACGCACTGCTCAGGATCTCCACTTCCGAGGAATAGAGAGTCTCCCCTGGACGTACATCGCGCGACTGCGAAGACGTAACCAGGTAAAGCACCTGTTCGATGGGTTCCGTCTCATAGTAGGCGATTCGCTGGAGTTCCTTCTTCTTCATTCCCAGCAGGCGAGCAAGGAGGCTAGAAACACCCTTTAGAAACCAGAAATGAACCACTGGGCTCGCAAGCGAAATGTGCCCCATGTTCACACGGCGTACAGACGAGTCTGTTACGAGGACTTGACATTTCTCACACGTAATTCCCTCGTATTTCTTCCCTTTGTACTTGCCGCAAGCACATTCGTAACTGTTTTCTGGGCCGAAAATCTCCTCTGCATAGAGGCCACCCCTCTCTGGGCGATGCGTGCGGTAGTTGATCGTCTCCGATTCCGTAACCTCGCCATGAGACCACCGCAGCATGTCCGCAGGGGATGCCAACTGTAGCTTAATCCGTTTGATGTCATCGCCAGAAATCAATAGGCTCACCTCGCGCTTGGGTACACATCCCTTCTTTCAAACACAGCATCCATACAAAAAGGCCCCGTCGACAACGGGACCGCCACCGTACTCAACTACCCTCTTGTCTGATAGGGAAACACCAATAGCTCACTCCTCGGTCTTTGTTCCCGTGGATGACCTGCTCTCTTGGCACTTGCTCGCATTGTCTGTGGTGTATTTCCCGCTCCTCTTGCGGACCACGCCTGCGCGGCACAAACCGTTTGACGTCTTTCTTATCCAAACTCCCGACAGCCAGATGTGGTGCCCTCTTCATTCTGCTGCAGAACCTCAAAGACTTCCTTGCAGTTGTCACACGGATAAC
>CAZRQM010000072.1:0-5907 GCA_964602385.1 uncultured Thermotogae bacterium
TCCTCGACTACGTGAGTGGAATTCCTCTGGATACCGTGCTCGAGTCGATCGAGGCGAGCGCCGTCGACGCTTACTAAACGTAAACAAGAGACAATCGGCCGTCTGGGGATACCTCATACGTATCCTCGGACGGCTTTCTTAAGGAATAAGAGGAGGCCTCTCTTTGCGTACAGGCCGGCTGCAACCTTGGCTATTCATCGGCCCTGCACTTCTTTTGGTCGCCTTTTTTCTCGTCTATCCCTCTATGCACACGACGGTCTTGTCCTTCTTTGGAAGACCATACAGCGCACGCGCAGAGGGTTTTGTCGGACTTCAGAACTACGAGCACTTCTTCACCGATAAGGACATGCTCACTGCCTTTCGCAACAACGCTCTGTGGGTCGTCATCCTTACCACGTTCACCGTCTCCTTCGGCCTCATCTTCGCCGTCCTCCTCGATCGTGTCCGCTACGAGAAGGTCATCAAGTCGATCATCTTCATCCCGATGGCGATCTCTATGGTTGGAGCAAGCGTTATCTGGAAGTTTGTCTACGCGTTCAGGCCAGCCGGGGCCGAACAGGTCGGCCTCCTTAACGCGATAGTGACCGCCTTCGGGGGAAAACCCATCGGGTGGTTGATCGAACGACCGTGGATCAACAATCTGTGTTTGATCATCGTCGGAATATGGATCTGGACCGGCTTTTGCATGGTCATCCTCTCCGCGGCGTACAAGAGTATTCCCAAGGAATTGCTCGAAGCAGCGCGAATTGACGGGGCAAGCGAATGGCAGGTCTTCTGGAAGGTGATCCTCCCTCTCCTCAAGCCGACTGTGGCAGTCGTCACCACGACGATGGTAGTCTTCGTCCTCAAGATCTTCGATATCGTCTACGTGATGACTAACGGGAACTTCTCGACCGAGGTCATCGCGAACCGCATGTATAAAGAGATGTTCAGCTTCTTCCGCTATGGCCGGGCGAGTGCCATCGCGGTAATCCTCTTGCTACTCATCATTCCGGTCATGTTATTTAACATAAGAAGATTCCGAGAACAGGAGGCGATCCGCTAATGCAAAGACTAACGAGGGCCCTCTCCCGCGGTCCGCTGCACGTCGTGATCATCGTCCTAGCGCTCGCATGGATGCTCCCCACGGCGGGACTACTGGTTACTTCGTTTAGAACTCCCGCGGAAATCGCTCAGTCCGGGTGGTGGACCGTTATTGGACACCCGTTCAACTTCACACAATACACTCTACAGAACTACGAGACGGTTATCACGAAAAACGGGATGGGAAAGGCCTTTCTCAACAGCCTTGCAATCAGTATCCCGGGAACAGTTATCCCGGTAATGATCGCTGCTTTTGCAGCGTACGCCTTCTCCTGGATGAAGTTCCCTGGAAGACAGACGCTGTTCATAATCATGGTTGCCCTTTTGGTTGTCCCGCTGCAGATGACATTCATCCCTATTCTGCGCATCTTCCGAGTGTTGCATCTTAGTGGTACGTTCCCCGGTATCTGGTTAGCCCACACCGGGTACGGTCTGCCATTCACTGTTTACCTGTTGCACAACTTCATCGGAGGACTACCTAGTGAACTGTTTGATTCTGCGTCCATTGATGGAGCAACTCCATTGCAGGCTTTCTTCCGACTCGTGCTCCCGCTCTCCGTTCCGGCGATTGCCTCGGTTGTCATCTTCCAGTTTCTGTGGGTGTGGAACGACCTCTTGGTCGCGTTGATGTACTTGGGAGGGGCACCGAACGTCGCCCCTGTAACACTGAAGGTAGCCAACTTGGTTGGCTCGCGTGGTCAGGACTGGGAGCTGCTTACCGCAGCCGCGTTCGTGTCCATGGCACTGCCGCTTGTTGTCTTCTTTTCCCTGCAACGGTACTTCGTGCGCGGTATTCTGGCGGGGTCAGTCAAGGGATGAACAATCGATCTACTTCGCTCCCGCTTCGCCTGGAGAGATTGCAGGAAGCGGCAAGGACTCAGTTTGTTTCTCTTCAAACAGCGATTACCATTGACGGGCGCACGTTGCGGCTTCACAACGCAGGAATAAAAGGAGGCCGCGTTCGTTTCGGTTTGTTTGGCCGTGACCTCCTTATCACCGCCATGATGTTGCAGGATACGGAAGCAATGGCGGCCGCGATCCGATTTGTTTGTAGAACGCTCGGCCGACGTTTCGACCCGCGCACCGGTGAAGAACCGGGTCGCGGGATGCACGAATACACGGACGTCAACATGCGGGGGCGGCTCACGCGTTACAACGCAGCGGAAGTGAGCCTGCTGCTGTTAATCACGGCGGCAGATTATTGGCGACTGAGCGCGGACGAATCACTCTTACGCGAGGAACGCCCACATCTCATCGCCGCGATCAACTACGCGCGCCGGCACCTAGAAGACGGGCTGTTCATTGAGGATCCCCGCAATTGCGGTGCGGATGGATACGCTTTACGGGCGACGTACTGGAAGGATTCACGCCTACCTGACCGCGAGGATCCCGCCTACCCCATCTGCTACACGCTGGTTCAGGCACAGGCCATCGCTGCGTTACGAGCGGCGGCGATACTCGCCTCACCACTCTCCATCCTTGATCAACAAGAGGATCTGTGTGCACTGGCAGAGACCGCCGTTTCACACCTATTCACCGACCTATGGGACGAGAAGATCGATTACCCGCTGATAGCGCGCGATCGGAAGGGCGGTATACCTGGGATCTCCTCGGATGCTCTGCATATGCTCGCCTACCTACATCCTGAAGATGTCCCGCAGAGACAACTGGCACTCATTTATGCAGGAAGCGAGCAACTGGAAACGCAATACGGCTTCCGAACCTACGGCCTCGGGCAACCTGACTGCTCCCCGCGTGACTACCATCTGGGTGCGATTTGGCCGTTCGAGCAGGCATTCATCGCATATGGCAGTATTGTACACAGCCTTCCCAAAGCCCTCACCGTGGCCCTGCGCACGATCAATGCCCTGGAACAGTTGGGGTTTGTGGAGCTCTACTACTTCCAACAAGATACGGGGCTCATGAGCGGCGGGACCCAAGAGGCAGAGGGGTGTGACGTTCAGTTGTGGTCTCTAGCTACCCCTGCTGCGCTGATGCGTCTCTTGAATAATGGACCATAATTGAGGAAGCTTGTCGCTTTGAGCAGGCAGAAGTATCTGGCGAGTCGCCAAGCACAAGTATTGGATAACATCGCGACACAAGGAGATTGTATGAGGCCGGAAGACTATATCGATATCGTTGGGAGGATGTGATCGCCGACATCAGCCGCCGCTGCGCACCATCTGGTGACCCCGGTCGGGTACCGCACCTACGTGCCAGGGCAACCCGATTACTCCCCGCAGGCATATCACCTGGGAGGGATCTGGCCGATGAAGCAATACTTCATCGCCCGGGGGGCGGCGATCCACAAGCTACCTGAAATATCGGAGGTAACGCTGAGGACAGTCGACGCGCTGGAGGAGTTGGGGTTTGTAGAGCTCTACTATTGGGAAGAAGGAGCGGGGCTTGCGGGACCGGGGTCGCGGGAAGGATGCGACCCGCAGCTGTGGTCGACGACCGTCCCCGCCGGGCTACTCGCCATTTTACGGGTGGCCCATGACTGAGGAGAAGTGACGCGAATAGAGGATCGACGCATCTTGTACAGAAAGCCGACGTTGTTTCCGACCGCAATTAAACAAGATTCACGGCAGCAGAGAGGAGGAAAGATGGATGGTGTTGGAATCGAGAGGTATATAGGGTATTCAGGAGCGAAGGCCCTGACAGATATTCAGCGAGCGGCGCGCAATATTTACGGGTTGCGTGTGCTGCATGTGAATTCGACCTTCCATGGTGGCGGGGTAGCGATGATGCTGCACTCCCTTGTCCCGTTAATGAACGATGTAGGGATCAATGCTGACTGGAACTTGCTTTATAGTGATCCAGCCCTGTTTCCAGTTACCAAGAAAATCCACAATGCCATCCAAGGTGAAGACGTCATTCTCTCGCCCCAGGAGGAACAAAGCTACCTGTCAGTGAACGAAACCTTCGCCCGCTACAGCCCGATCGTTCATGATGTGGTCGTTGTTCATGACCCCCAACCCCTCCCTATGATCCGTTACCGCCAGCGAGAGAACCCATGGATATGGCGGTGTCATATCGATCTTTCAAATCCGAACCAGCACATACTCTCCATGTTAAAGCCGATGATCCTACGCTACGACGCGGCCGTTGTCTCGTCGGAGAAGTTCCGTAAACCTGACCTGCCGCTGGAGACAACGATCATCCCCCCCGCTATCGACCCGTTCTCCGAGGTCAACCAAGAAATGTCGCAGAGAGCTATCGCGGAAAAGCTGGCGGTATACAAAATACCCCACGACAAGCCACTAATCGTGCAGGTGTCCCGGTTCGATAAATGGAAGGATCCTCTGGGGGTGTTAGAGGTCTACAAACGAGTAAAGAAAGAGGTCGATTGTCGCTTGGTCATGGTGGGCAACATGGCCAGTGACGACCCGGAAGGACCCCAGATATACGAAAAGCTGTTCGTGGCGACACAAGCGATCGATGATATCCACCTCATAACGCAAACCGATCCGTTGTTGGTAAATGCGCTGCAGCGAACAGCCGCGGTCGTGGTACAGCTCTCGCGAAAAGAAGGGTTCGGTCTTACTGTCTCGGAATCGCTGTGGAAGGGGACCCCAGTAGTGGCCACCGACGTGGGCGGGATCCCTTTGCAGATTGAAGATGGACACACAGGCTTCCTCGTACACCCCATGGACTATGCTGCCGCTGCCGAGCGGATACTCAAGATCCTTGCTGATCCGAATCTCGGAGCCGAGCTCGGCAGCAACGGGAGGGAGCATGTGCGCGCGCATTTTCTCATGCCGCGCTTGCTCTACGACTGGCTCAATCTCCTCGGGGAGATAGTTTCTTAAACCACACCAGTTAGGGAGCATCCTTGCCAGAACTGAGAAGAGGACCGATTGCGGACCGCTGGGTGATCGTTGCCCCAGAGCGGGCGAAACGACCGTCCGATTTCGTCGCATCGGAAAAGGAAAAGAACGGACAGTCGCCAGATGATTGCCCGTTTTGCGTCGGAAACGAGTACAAGACGCCGCCCGAGATCTATCGCGCGTCGAACAAGGATGGATCGTGGCAGGTGCGCGTGGTGCCGAACAAGTTTCCGGCCATGCACGACTACCCTGAACTCGGACGCACAGCCGTAGACGGCTTCTACGACCGCATGAACGGCGTGGGAACGCACGAGGTGATTATCCAGAGCCCGGAGCACGAGAAGCGTATCCCCGACCTTCCCCTCGAAGATGTAAGGACGATAATCGATACGTATACCGTACGCCTGCGTGAGCTGAGGAAGGATGATCGGTACCGCTACATTCTTCTGTTTGAGAACCACGGTAAGCGTGCGGGTGCATCACTCAGCCATCCACACTCCCAGATCATCGCTACCCCAATCGTTCCGCAGCTTATTCGCGACGAGCTACAGAAAGCACGCGCATACTATGAAGAAAAGGAGCGATGCCTATTCTGCGACGTAGTGATGATGGAGCTTCAATCCGGGGAACGGATCATCGAGGAGACGGACGAGTACGTCGCGTTCACCCCGTACGCGTCGCGCTTCCCGTTCGAGATCACCATCATGCCAAAGAAGCACGCGCACGACTTTGCTGACATGTGCGACGAACAGCGGCGGGAATTCGCGCGCATCCTCAAGCGGACACTCTATCGCCTGAAGCAACTGCTGGGGGATCCACCTTACAACCTGGTGCTGCACAACTCGCCCAACCCGATCCCGAGGCCAGGAAAGCCGGGCTACTGGGCGACGCTGCAATACGACTACCATTGGCGGATTGAGATCCTCCCTCGCCTGACCACCGTGGCTGGCTTCGAGTGGGGGACCGGATTCTACATCAACCCCATGCCACCAGA
>CAZRQM010000073.1:0-4277 GCA_964602385.1 uncultured Thermotogae bacterium
CGCTCTGTGGATTAGGCATGACGACATCCAGCTCATTCACCGGGGTTACCGTAATTGATGCGCTTGCCGTCGAGCCCTGCGTCGGGTCGCTCTGGGAGGTAGCCGTGAGCGCGACACTGTACTCTCCCGCGGTGGCGCCGGGAGGGACAGTCACCGTGACAAACAGCGTCCCCTCCTCACCAGGATCAAGCGACAGCGTCGTCGGAGCACCGAGGATTCCCCAACCAGGGGGAACCGTGAATACAAGATTGACCGTGTCCGCACTCCCGCCATCGTTGGTGACGGAGAAAACATGCGTGGCGAACTCGCCGGGGGCGACATCCTTGGCCGAGGAAAGAACGCCCACCTTCACCGCGGAAGAGGCAGAAAAAGAAATAGCAACTGACAAACAGACCATTAAGGTGATCGTCTGCCAGGATCGTGATCGCGTCATCATAACGAAACGAGGGTAGATGGAAGCACAAGCTCGCACAAGGACCGACAAATGCTTACTACGGGACGTTTGTCGTACGCATCTGTGACGTTTGTTACTGGTCTCGACTCGTCGTCAAGTCCCGAAGATCCTATCACCGGCGTCTCCCAGGCCGGGAAGGATGTAGCCGTGGTCGTTTAGCTCGCGGTCTAGCGCGGCGGTGTAGATCGGGACGTCAGGATGAGCACGGGAAAACGCGTCAACTCCCTCGGGGGCAGCGACAAGACAGAGAAACTGAATCTTCCTCGCGCCTTCTCGCTTGAGAATGTCAATCCCCACGATCGCACTACCGCCGGTGGCGAGCATCGGGTCGACGAGGATCACCTGTGCCTCACGAAGCGTCTGTGGGAACTTCGCGTAGTATTCCACCGGTTGCAGCGTCTCAGGGTCGCGATACAGGCCGATATGTCCCACTCTAGCCGTGGGGATGAGGTCGAGGACTCCACCGAGCATCCCCGTTCCCGCACGCAATATCGGGACGAGCACGACCGATGTATCGAGTTCTCTCCCGGTCATCGTCTCCAAGGGAGTTTTCACCTCAACCTCGCGCAATGGGTAGTCGCGGGTGATCTCGTAGACCATGAACGCCGTCAGCTCCTCAAGCAACAGCCTAAAATTGTGATTCGCCGCGTTGACGTCCCGCAGCCGGGTCAGCTTGTCCTGAATCAATGGGTGATTGATGATGTGTAGATTCGACATTTACGCCCTCCTGGTTTTCCAAACGATAACAACACTGGCGCTGTTGAGCAAGAAAGCTTGTCCTTTGCTTGATGGACAAAGTATGATTGTCTATGGAGGTACGGAAAACCATGCACAACATCAAATGGAACGAGCATATTGACATCCTGAAGGATGCGTTGTCCGGCAGCGGAGTGCTTCTCGTTGCTTTGGACAAGAATGGCCGCGCAAACCCGATGACGATCGGCTGGGGACAGGTGGGCATCGTGTGGAGCAGGCCAGTGTTCACAGTGCTCGTGCGGAAGTCTCGCTACACCTACTCCTGCCTTCTCGAAGCACCCGATTTCACCGTCAATGTCCCCACCGTGGGCACACTCAGCGAAGAACTCCTGTTCTGCGGGAGCAAGTCGGGACGAGATGTAGACAAAGCCGCAGCCTGTGGCCTTACCATGGAACAGGCACAGGAGGTACTGACACCCATCGTTTCAGAGTGCCAGTTGCACTATGAGTGCAAGGTGGTGGTGCGAAAACAGCTCTCTGGCGCCGACTTCTCCTCTCCCGCAATACTCGATGAGTACTACCAGGATAGCGATCACCACATGCTCGTCATCGGAGAGATCGTCGCCGCGTATATTGCTTGAGAAGGATTCACGTGGTGACGAGCTAGGGGCATGCATTCTGCAAGGGTGAACTCTGCCCGTGGTCTTGGGGCATGCGGCAGACAATCTCCTGCCTCATACCGGAGTCACAGGTGCGGCATGATGTCACCAGGGAAAACCATGGGCGAGAAAGCCACATGTTCTCACCCTTGCCGCTAGAGTATCACAACGGATACGGACTCCAAACCACCTCACACCAACGCCTGCTGGCACGTCAACGGGGCATCTACGTGTACACAGCGAGTCTCTTCTCTATGATACGCGTATTGTTGGGTGCACTCATCGGTACTCGGGTCAAAACGCGTGTGGTTGATGAGCGACAACTCAAACTCCCGTCACTGGGGCCAGATTCTGCCTTTTCTTGCCAATTCATACGACCATGCAAGCTTCAACTATTGCAAATTCCGAACAGGCATGACTGTAACGGATTGTAGCTCACTTCACTTTGCGCATCCTCGGATCGAGGACATCACGCAGGGTGTCGCCAAGAAGGGTCCATCCAAGGATAAACGTCAGGATGGCAATGGAAGGATACGTATACGTGTACCAGTACTGAAATGGATTATCGACCGTTCCCAGCAACCAGCTGCGCGAGAAGTTGATCATCTGTCCCCAGTCGGCGTACCCAGGCTCTGCCCCAACTCCGATGAAGCTCAATGAAGCTGCTATCAGAACCATTGTTCCAATATCGAGGGAAGCGAGGACAAAGATCGGGAAGATCGAATTAGGGAGGATGTGCCGGAAGAAGATGCGCGCTTTGCTTGCGCCTATGCTCTCTGCCGCACTCACAAAAGCTCGTTCCTTAACGGAGAGAACCTCACTGCGCATGATGCGAGCGTATCCCCTCCAGCCGAAGATGATGAGGGCAAGGATCACCTTATCAAGCCCCTTCCCTAGAACAATGCTCATGATAATGACGGCTATCAGGAATGGAAAGCTCATGAACAGGTCAGTAATCCGCATCACTACTTCATCGACAATGCCTCCAGAAGACGCACCAATACCGCCGATGAGCACTCCTATCAGGGCGCTTACGCTCACCACGATCAATCCAACACGGAAAGCGGTGCGGCTGCCCCAGACGATGCCGTAGAGGATATTATAGCCTCCACTTGTGGTGCCAAATGGCGCTTTCGACGATGGAGGCTTGGGAAGTGAAGAGAAGCCAATACGAGCTATCGCATAGGGATTACGTGGATTCTGCGGTGGGGAGATAAAGGGCGCGAAAATCGCGATGATCAGCCAGAACGAGACCAGGATCAACCCAATAAGGCCAAGCGGATTCTTGATTACTCGCAGTAATGTATCCACGTACTACCTCCCTAATGTGACTGTCGGATCGAGAACGGTGTATAGGATATCGACAATCAGATTGCTGGCTATGATGATGATCCCAATAAGGAGCGATGTCCCAAGGATCGCAGAGAAATCAAGCCCCTGCGCCGCGGTCACGATAAACATCCCCATTCCACGGTAGTTAAAGACCGTCTCTACAATAACCGCTCCGCCCAGCATCTTGGCGACAATCATCCCCGCGAGTGTGACAACCGGGAGAAGGGCATTTCGACGGGCGTGCTTCTTTATCACCACATTTTCCGGAAGCCCCTTGGCCCGGGCGGTTGTCACATAGTCCTTTTGCATCGTCTCCAAGAGGGAGGAACGCATCAAACGGAGTATTGTGGAGAACATCCCGATCGAATAGGCAATAGATGGTAGGACAAGATGCCTCAGAGCATCGACAAAGACGTCCATTCGTCCATTAAGGATCGAATCAAGCATATTCATTCCGGTATAGCGGTGAAAACTGGACAGATAGATCACATCTTCCGCCCAAGAGCTCAATCGCCCAGGAGGGAACCACCCAAGCCATGCGTAGAAAATCACCAACAAGGCCAAGCCAAAGATGAACTCCGGCAATGACACTCCGATGCTCGTCCCCAAGCGAGCAGCTTGGTCAAAGAACTGGTTGTGATGGGTTGCGGAGTAGGTCCCTAAGAAGATGCCCCCGATGAATACTATCAGTGCTCCAAGTGACATTAGCTCCACGGTAGCGGGAAAATAGCGAGCGATCGCTTCAGCAACCGGCATTCGCGCAGACGGAGACCACCCAAGGTTCCCCTGGACGATTCGTTGCAGCCACTCGTAGTATTGGACATAGAATGGCTTGTCAAGCCCATAGCGTGAAACCAATTCGTCAAATGGAATTGAGGAGCCGACCGCATCCGCATTGGGGATGAACACGGCCAACCGCTCGTAAGGATTAAGAAACATCACAAGAGAGAAGATCAGTGCCGATAGAATGAACAAGATCACAGGTAAAATCAGTAATCGCTTCAGGATATAGCGCACCATACAGCATTCTCCCTTCTAAGACTCAGGCGGGAAATACTCTTCCCGCCTGAGCAGTTTTCAAAGGTTCATTCGCCTTGCTTACTGCAAGCGGGACCCTACTTGTAGCCCTTTGCCAA
>CAZRQM010000073.1:4377-5791 GCA_964602385.1 uncultured Thermotogae bacterium
TATCCTCCAGCAGAATGCATGTGCTCAAACAGTGGCATGTACGGATCGAAAACATCCGGGAGCATTCCAAACAAGCTCAGCGGCAACTGTATGTTATTGATAGCACCAACATAAGATGCCCATGGAAGCGCAGACACTTCGATGTGGAACTTGGGATTGATTGCTTCTATGCCCATCTTGAGTACTTCCAGTGCTCTCTGGCGATGATCCGAGCCGCTGGAGTAGGGAACCGTGAACCGGAACCCTTTCTCCCAAAGTTGCCCGTCCCAGGCAGCCTTGAAGTACTCGGTTGCCTTGTCGAGATCCAGATAGTACTGCGGATTGTCCGGGTTTGCCGTTGGGAAGCCAATTAGCACCGGACCGTAAGGCTTCAGAGCTGCCCCGAGGAAGACCTCGTTGATGAACGTGTCCCAATCAAAGGAGTACTCGAATGCCTTGCGCACATTTATGTCGGAGAAGAAATCCGTAGGAATGCCTTTCTCTCCAAGCTGCGCGTCGCCGATGTAGCTGCTTCCTTCCGCTATTGCTTGCACGAAGTTGATCTTCATCAGCCAGTTGGATGGTAGGTTCTTCAGCACCGTAACTCCGGGAGCCCCTTCAACTTGTCCAAGTTCAGAGACGCTGACCGTGGTGAAGTCGACATCTCCCTTCTTGAGAAGAAGGATCGCTGTCTGATAATCAGGGACTATCTTGCGAATCACTCGCTTCATGAGTGGAGCACCCTGCCAATACTCCTCGAAGCCTTCAAAGACCACACGTTCCATAGGCTCCCAAGAGACAAACTTGAACGGGCCACTCCCCAACATCTTGTCGAAAAGCGGATCCTGCTCCATCGTCTGATTCATGTAGTCCTGTCCAGTATCTTTCGTCCCAGACCAGGCACCTTGAGCGATACACCATGCTTTGCTCAGGATTCCGCAGGCACTCCCACCATCAGACATTAGTCCCAGGAAGGGGACGAACGGCTTCGGAAGTCTGAACGTAACAGTATTCCTCGCACTGGTAACCGCTTGATCAAGCACATCGTAAGCGGCATCGTAGCCAACTTCGTCAACGAGATCGCTGAACGAGCTCGCCCCTAGTAGAGTGGTGGCAAGAATGTTGTAGTTCGTTGCTTGCCCTCCTACGAGAAGCCCGCGTTTGAATGTGTATACAACATCATCTGGCGTGAGCGTTGTGCCATCTTGGAACTTGATGCCCTCACGAATGGGGAATGAGATATACGTCACTCCATCTGGTGCTTCGACAATAAGCCCATTGTCCACACTTGGCACAATCGATGCTATGCTTGGAATCAATGTTTCCAGATCGCCCTGTGGATGATCAAGGAGCGAATCATAGACATTATTGGAGATCTCCGTCGTCGCTGAGCTGAGCATGAACTGAGGATCAAGTGTCTCCACCGAATTAATAG
>CAZRQM010000074.1:0-5778 GCA_964602385.1 uncultured Thermotogae bacterium
GCGGGAAGATCGCCTAATTGACGCCTGTGGCGTTCAGGGCCGCCTCGCGACCGAGAGAGAATCCCGCGAGGTTCGTCTCGATGATCTTCGCATCCTTGCCCGAAAAGACCTGTGTAATCGCCGCTTGCAGTGATTCCTCGGAGAGGCCGATGAATGGCGATCCGGCCCCGAGGACGACCATGTTCGCGCAGCGGACCGATCCAGCCTCCTTGGCTACGGCGACAGCATCAATCAGCAGATGGTGGGGCAGCGCCTCGATACGCGCCTCGATCTCCTCGTCCTGTGGGTAGGGATCGACGTTCTTGAACGGCACGGAGTTTGTGACGAGCATTCCGCCTGTCTTGAGGAATTCCAGGTAACGCAGCGCTTCGAGCGGCTCTGTGGCGAGGATCAGGTCACAAGATCCGGCGCGGATGAGGTCAGAATGAATCGAACGGTCGCTCAGGCGCACGTGGCTTTGCACAACCCCGCCGCGCTGGGCCATCCCGTGCACCTCTGCCTGCTTGATGAATAGACCGCTGCGTAGCGCTGCCTCACCGATCACGGCGGCGATCGACAGCAGCCCTTGTCCGCCTACTCCGGCGAGGATGATGTCCTTCTTCATTACTCCTCCCCTCCTTTGCGCGCGTGCCGGCGCAACGTCTGTACGCACTCCCGCACGGCGATGATCACCGATGTTCCTTGATGCGCAAGCTCCCTTGCGATCACGGCGACGTTCTGTTCGTGGTTCTTGGGTAGCGGAACGATCATCTTGATGTGCTCCTCGCTCACTCCCAAGCCGCCGCAGATCGCGGCCAGTCGGTTGGTGGCGTTTGATTCTTGCCCGCCGGTCATGGCCACGGTGAGATTATCGAGGATGATGATCGTTACCGGTGCATCCTCGCTGACGCAGTCGAGGAGCCCCGTCATCCCGGAGTGGGTGAACGTGGAGTCTCCGATCACGGCCACCGCCGGCGCGAGACCGGCGTCGGATGCCCCTTTGGCCATGGTGATCGATGCCCCCATCTCGAGGCACGTGTCTATCGCCTCGTGCGGAGGGAGAGCCCCCAGGGTGTAACAGCCGATATCGGAGAAGACGCGTCCCTGCGGGTATCGCTCCATGACCGCGTTCAGGGCGCGGTACGTGTCGACGTGCGGGCAGCCGGGGCAGAGGGCAGGCGGGCGCCTTACGAGGATGTCCGACTGCGGCAGGCCATCCATCCGCGGCAGGCCGAGAGCATGGGCGACGATCTCGGGGTTAAGCTCGCCCGTGCGCGGGACTGTTCCATCGAGTCTCCCATGAATAGATCCTTCTCGATCGCCGAGGAGACCGCGGAGCTTCCCCTCGATGAACGGATACCCTTCCTCGAACAGAATCACATCATCGCACTCAGCGAAGAGACGGCGCAGCAGCGCAACCGGGATCGGGTACTGCGAGATCTTGAGGAGCGGATGCGGGCAGGCGCCATCGTACACCTCTTGTACGTAGTTGTAGGCAATGCCACTGGCGATGATCCCACAAGTCTTGTCCACGCCATCCTGATAGCGGTTGAACGGGCTACTCTCACTTTCAGCTAAGAGCTGCGGCTGGCGGGCGATCAGGTTGCGGTAGCTCTCCCTCGCGTTTGCCGGGAGGAGGATGAACTGATTTCGATCCGTTGGGGGAGCGAGCTTGTTCACGCCACGCTTCTGCCCTAGCTTTACAACCGAGCGCGAGTGCGCAAGGCGCGTCGTCAGTCTGATGAGAACGGGGATGTTGACTCGTTCGGAGAGGTCAAACGCGTATGCGGGGGCATCGTATGCCTCCTGCTGGTTTGATGGTTCCACGCAGGGGACGAGCGCAAGGTCGGTGTACAGCCGTGAGTCCTGCTCGTTTTGCGAGGAGTGCATCGACGGATCGTCGGCCACGTTGATCAACAAACCGCCGTTGGCGCCGGCAATCGCCGCGTTGACGAACGGATCGGCGGCGACGTTCAGCCCCACGTGCTTCATGCTCACCATTGCCCGCTTCCCGGCGTAGCTCATCCCGATCGCTTCTTCCAGCGCCACCTTCTCGTTTGTGGACCAGCGACAGTGCACATCGCCGCTCTTTGCCTGCACACTTCGTTGGATGTATTCGGTGATCTCCGTGGACGGTGTCCCCGGATAGGCGTACGCACCGGAGAGGCCGGCGTCCAGCGCACCCTGTGCCAGGGCTTCGTCGCCCAGTAGCAGTTTGGTCGTCATCAGTACCTCCTAGTTGATAAAGGGGGGGAATCGGCAAAGAAATGTGCGAAGTTTCGCACGCGCAGTACCGCTTCGGTATTACACCGCCGCGACGGCTTGCAACTAGCCTGCCCGCATCCAAGGTACTCGCCACAGCAAACCCACCATTAAGGATAAGCTTGCGGAGAGGATGGCGCAAGCTTCTACAATGCGCGGTGTTGTTATTGCTCCGGCCCGTTGGTATACTGCCTGGGAGTTCTTCTGCAGGCGCGTTCCTGCAGGGGTTGCGATCAATCATGCTTAGGGGGGATAGCAGATGGGGCAAGCGAGGAACATCTGTTTTGTGGGGCATTCGGGCTCCGGCAAGACGACCCTCGCCACTTCGCTTTTGACGAAGGGTGGCGTTAAGGATCAGATCACGCTCGACGCATCCGCGGAGGAGAAAGCCCGCGGGTACTCGATTGACATGGCGTTCGGATCGTTCGATGTGAAGGGTATTCGAATTACTCTTATCGACACCCCGGGCGGCGACGAATTCATGGAAGAGATGTACAAGGCCATCCCGGTGGCTGACCTTACTGTTCTTGTCGTCAATGGCGAGAAGGGAATTGAGGTTGTCACCGAGCGCGCGTGGGACATTACGGGCGCTGTTCACCGCCCAACCGCGGTTTTCGTGAACCACATGGACAACGCGGACGTCGACTTCCCCATGCTCATCGCTTCGTTGCAAGAGCAGTTTGCAGGGAAGTTCACTCCGCTCGAGCTTCCGATTCGCGAGGGAGGGTCGTTTGTGGGTGTGGTTGACATCCTCGCCAATCGTTCCTTCTACTTTGCAGACAAGTCGAAGAAGGAGATCCCGTCTGACTTGCAGGGCACGGTTGACGAGTGGCGGAACAGCATGCTGGAAGAAGTCTCCGCTGCCGATGACGATCTGATGATGAAGTTCCTGGAAGAAGAAGAGATAACTCCCGCCGAACTCAAAGCAGCTCTTGCCAAGGGCGTTGCCGACGGAGCCATCTTCCCCGTCCTCTGCGGTTCCGCGTCTGAGGAGAAGGGCCTCGATAGGCTTACCGATGCCTTCATCAATCTTACCCGCGAACCGGCGGCAAGCGCCGATAAGCCCATGCGCGCGATCGTCTTCAACCTGGACAACGATCCGTACCTCGGACGTCTAAGCTACGTACGCGTATTGGAGGGGACCCTCAAGGAGGGAACAACTTGCTACGATGCGGCAAGCGGCCACAAGATTGATGTTCGGGACCTGTATGAGATCGACGGCGTGAAGCAGAAGCGGGTGCCGCGGGCAGTGGCAGGAGACATCGTTGCCTTAGGCAAGATCGATGAAATTGCCTTGGGAACTACTATTTCCGCTCAGGAAGGAGCCGAAGTGTTCTCTATGCCGCCATTCCCGCAGCCGGTTTATTCGCGCATGATCCTTCCCAAGAGCCAGTCTGATGTGGAGAAGATGAGTAGCGCTCTGAAGGAACTCTCGATCGCTAAGGCGACGATCAGAGTGGAACGCGATCCCGTCACAAAGGAGACCATCCTGTGGGGGATGGGCGAGGTGCACCTATCCGTGTTCATCGACCGGCTGAAGAACCGCTACAACGTGGAGTTGGAGACGCACCGGCCACAGATTCCGTACAAAGAGACGATTCGCAGGAAGGCAGAGGCCAGGTACCGCCATAAGAAGCAGTCCGGAGGACGCGGACAGTTCGGTGAAGTCGAGCTGCGCGTCGAGCCGCTTCCTGGTGAGGAATTCAAGTTCCTAAACGAGATCAAGGGGGCCTCGATCCCCGGTCAGTACATCCCAGGAGTGGAGAAGGGTGTGGTGGAAGCGATGGAACAGGGGAGCTTAGCGAAGTTCCCGGTAACGAACGTAGCTGTGGCGGTCTTTGATGGGAGCTTCCACCCGGTCGATTCGTCGGAACTGGCGTTCAAGCTGGCGGCCCGCAATGCCTTCCGTATGGCCTTCGATCAGGCGGGCCCATGTCTCCTGGAACCGATCATGGACCTTGAAGTGCGCGTCCCTGAGGATCACACGGGTGACATCGTTAGTGACCTTAACGGCCGACGTGGCCGCATTCTGGGGATGGAACCGGCCGGGCGAATGACCACGATCAAGGCCGAGGTGCCGCTGATTGAGGTGCAGAGCTATGCTCTCGACCTGAAGTCGCTCACTCAGGCGCGTGCCACTTTCCAGATGAAGTTCCTCAAGTACCAGCAGGTCCCTGCGAACATGCAGGAGAAGATCATCGCTCAAGCAAAGGCGGAAGAGGAATGAAAGTAGGCTTCTACATGCACTCCGACCCGGTGACGATCCCGATGAGCGCTCCCCTCTCCGAGGCGAAACGAGTCATGGACGAGAAGGGTTTCTCGCTCCTGCTCGTCGTGGACGAGGAGGAGGCGCTCAAGGGGTTCATCACCAAGGGGGCGCTGAAAGGGGTGACCGATTGGGATGCCCCACTGGAGAAGGCGTGTTTCGCTGCTCGTTTCGCCGTCTCGCCGGAAGACACGCTGGAGAAGGCGGCGCTTATCCTCATAGATAACCAGCTTGTCCTTCTCCCTGTGATCGACGAAGGCAAGTTGGTTGGCGTAATCTCTCAGAGCGAGGTCCTGCGCGCGCTGGCACGTGCGCTGGGGATCGGCCTGGAGGGGACGCGCATCACAGTCAAGCTACCGGACGACTCGGATGGGAAGCTGGTCTACCGAATCCTGGATACGCTCGATGAAGAAGGTGTAGAACTGGTCAGTCTTGCCCGTGGTAGCAAGACTGACCGCTACCAAGAGCTGATCGTGCGCGCGCAGGGGATCGCGGACAAGGAAGTCCTGACAAAGAAGCTGGAGGCCATTCTCCGACCGGAGTGACCGCGATGCCGACTGTTACGATCAGCATCAAGACGAGCAATCATGAACAGTTCGTCGACATCACGGCGCAGGTGCAGCAGGCGATCACGGAGATCGGTGCAACGGACGGCATCTGCACCGTCTTCTCCCCGCACACCACTGCCGGGCTCACCATAAACGAGCACGCCGATCCTGATGTTGCACGGGATATCCTTTCCTTCTTGCGCGACGCCGTTCAAGAGGACGGCGCATGGACGCACGCTGAGGGGAATTCACCCGCGCACGTGAAGGCATCGCTTCTTGGATCATCCGTTACGGTGATCGTCGAGCGAGGGAGGCTTCACCTGGGGACGTGGCAAGGGATCTTCTTCTGCGAGTTCGATGGGCCGCGCGCGCGCAGGGTGTGGCTAACGTTTACCCCGTCTGCTTAAGGCGCGGGATAAGGGCCATCAGTACAGCCTCGCGGGTGATCGCGAGACGATCGGTGATCCCGTTTGATAGGTAACCAATTGCGCCCATCTTCTCCCTGATCTCGTCGATCCCGGAGACACGGCTCATCTCGCGGTTCAGATTGGATCCGGCATCGAGCTGGGCCAGTACCCCATGTGGGAGGACGTAGCCCGGACCGTGGCCGACGCTCACCTCGCCCTCTTGATCGACGATGGCGCAGAATTGCACACTGAACCGCTCATCGCACCCGGGAAAATGGACGATCCCCGCCTCGATCCCCACTCCGTAATCGGCGTC
>CAZRQM010000075.1:0-2496 GCA_964602385.1 uncultured Thermotogae bacterium
CGTCCGTGGAGCGAGTTTAGCGGTCTAGCTTCCTCCACACAGGATCTGTTCCACTATCCGTATCAACACGCAGTCACTCTCCATGACCCGAGCGGAAGGATGACGGAAGTGATCCGCAGCCTCGCCAAGCTGCCAGAAGATGTGCGGCGTGTGCGCATGCGCGTGCACTTTCTCGAGTTCCTCTTTTCTCTCTCTCGGGCACGCAAGACGAGCGAGCGCAGCGGCGGGCTAAACCCTCAGCTTCTCTACGGCGAGGGGCTTATTGCCCTCACCAAGCTCCTCTTCCTGGTCATGGGATCATGGCCGGCCACGCGCCACTGGAGCCGGGAAGAGCTCGTTCTCCTTGGGGTTGATGCAGAGTTCATCGATCGGATCAGCGATGCGTTCTCATCTTCCACAACTGAGAAGATGATGTCTCTCGTTACAGAGGTCAGGGGCTGGCTCGTGGAGCGCGGTGAGCTACTAACCGATGCCGGGAGCGAAGCGTTCCAAGATGTCTACAAGAAGCTGGTTCACTGGGCTTTCTTGACAGCCGAGGGTAAGACATCATTCACTGATTGGGGCGCAAGGTAGGCTTCTTACCCGCTTGCTGTGCTACCACGAGCGGCGGTAAACGTGTATTATCAGTGGCTAAGTGAACAAGCTCACAGGCATTGCCTGCAAAGGAGGACGTGATGGATGTTGTGGCCCTGAAGAAAAAGGCGGACAAGTTGCGGGGTGATGTGTTGCAGATGGTGACCCACGCCAACTCCGGTCACCCGGGAGGGGCGATGGGAATGGCCGATGACCTGACCGTCCTCTACTACCGATACCTGCGGCATGATCCACAGCACCCCGATTGGCCTGATAGGGACAGATTTCTCCTCTCCAACGGGCACACCTGCCCCATCCTCTATGCGATCCTCGCCGATCGCGGATACTTTCCGCGCGAAGAGCTGTGGCACCTGCGCACGTTTGGAGCGCTCCTGCAGGGGCATCCATCGACCGCGTGGAAGATCCCCGGGGTAGAGATGTCCAGCGGATCGCTCGGAAATGGCCTCTCCGTTGCAGTGGGGATGGCCCTTGCCGCCAAGCTCTCGGAGAAGGACACGCGCATCTACTGCTCGATCTCCGATGCCGAATGCCAGGAGGGGCAGCCCTGGGAGGCGGTGACCGCCGCTGTGCACCACCGCGCGGACAACCTGTGCGCCATCCTCGATTGGAACATGTGCCAGATCGACGGCTACACGTCGCACGTGATGGATGTCGGCGATCTCGCTGCCAAGTTCGCGAGTTTCGGCTGGAACGTGCACGAGATCAACGGACACGACTATGAAGCGATCATCGCCGCCTACGCTGAGTTCATCGCTAGCCTCGGATCGGGAAAGCCCACTCTCATCGCATCCCACAACATCCTCGGTAAGGGAGTCTCGTTCATGGAGAACGATCCCAAGTGGCATCATGGGGCGCTGTCGGAGGAGCAGATGAAAGAGGCATTCGCAGAGCTTGGCCTGGGAAAGCCGAACTGGGATGAGATCAAGCCCTAAGTTAAAAGCGGAAAATGGATGGAGATTACATTGACAACACCCTTTGAGAATAACCCGATCTGCCGGATGCTCGGCATTCGCTATCCGATATTCCTCGGGGGGATGGCGCACGTGTCGCGCGCCCCGCTCGTTGCCGCAGTGTCTGCCGCGGGAGGACTGGGAATCATCGGCTCCGGCGGGATGCCCCCAGACGTGCTCGCCGAGCAGATTTCAGACGTTCGTCGCAGAACAGATAAGCCGTTTGGCGTCAACCTGATGCTGATGGACCTGAATATCGAGTCACAATTGGAGGTCATCCTGCGTTAACATGTGATGATAGTGACGACCGGCGCGGGGAACCCGGCACCGTACATCGGGAGGTTGAAGGAGGCGGGGATCAAGGTTTTCCCGGTGGTCCCGGCGGTCTCGCTCGCGCGGCGGATGGAGCGTGCCGGCGCTGATGGCGTTATCGCCGAAGGGACGGAGTCCGGGGGGCACGTGGGCGAGGTGACGACAATCGTCCTTGTTCCACAGGTGGTCGACGCTGTCAGCATCCCGGTGATCGCCGCCGGAGGAATCGCCGATGGGCGTGGCTTTGCCGCGGCGCTTGTCCTTGGGGCACAAGGAGTACAGATGGGCACGCGCTTCCTCGCCTCGTGCGAAGCCCCGGCGCACGAGAACTTCAAGAATGCCGTCCTGAAGGCGAACGAACGGGCAACGCTCGTCACCGGGAGGGTCCTTGGAGCGCCTATTCGTACATTAGCCAACAAGATGAGCAAGCAGTTCGCCCTCTACGAGAGGGAAGGTCGACCACGGGAGGAGTTCGAGGCCCTGGCCGTCGGTGGGCTGCGTCGCGCTGTCTACGATGGCGATATCGAGACCGGATCGCTGATGGCGGGGCAGATCAGTGGAATGATCAACACGATAGAGCCCGTGGAGGCGATCATCGCGGAGATGGTCTCTACCGCGGCGAAGCTTCTCCCGGAGGAGA
>CAZRQM010000075.1:2596-5732 GCA_964602385.1 uncultured Thermotogae bacterium
TTCTCCCGGAGGGGAGGCTGTGAGGCGTGGCCGTCGCCAACGAGAAGACGCTGCACGACCTGGAGTTTGATCGTCTGAAGGACGTCGTGAAGGAGTACGCGTCTTCATCTCTCGGGCAAGAGTCGGTCGCTTCACTCGACCCGCTCACCGATCGCGAAACGATCGAACAGGGGATGGCCGAGGTCAGCGAGGCGATCTCCTACCTCAACCGCTACTCTCGCTTTTCGCTCGGCGGGGTGGAGGACATCGCACCGCTCCTTGCGCAGGCCGAAGAGCAGTCATTCCTCAGCGGTGAATCTCTCCTCCTTGTCCTGCGAACGATCGATGCCACGCAGCAGATCCGCACTCGCCTGACCACGGCTGATGAGATCGACGTTATCAAGCGCTACGCGCAACGACTGTTTGATGGATCGTCGCTCGCGAAACGTATTCGTCGGGCGATCGACGAGGGTGGCGAGGTACGCGATGATGCCTCCCCTGCTTTGCGCGACCTCACACGTAAACAGCGGACGCTGGAAGCGCGGATCGAGAAGAAGCTGCGCGCCACGATCGATCGCAATCCTGAACTCATCAGCGAACCTGTCCTCACGCGCCGCAACGGACGGTTGGTGATACCGATCAAGAGTGGAGCGATCGGACAGATGGAGGCGATCGTGCACGACCGCTCCGCCACCGGGCAGACCCTGTACGCCGAACCAAGTGCCCTCGTCCCCGACAACAACGCGCTTGCGCAGCTATCGAGTGAGATTCGCGACGAACGCGTGCGCATCCTGCGCGAGCTTTCGGAGGCGTTTGTGGAGAAACGGGCCCCGCTTCTGCGTGACCGCTCGATTCTAGCTCACCTCGACTCCCTCTTTGCCCGTGCTTCCTACGCCATCTCCAACCGCTGCGCGTTCCCACGCCTCTCGACGCGCATCGCACTTCAAGATGCTCGCCACCCGCTGCTGAACGTGGATCGAGTGGTCCCGATCTCGCTTTCCATGGGGGGAAGCCTGCGGATGGCAGTCATCACCGGGCCGAACACGGGCGGAAAGACGGTGACCTTGAAGACAATTGGTCTGCTGACGCTGATGACGCAGGCGATCATTCCCATCCCGGCATCGCCCGATTCGGAGATTCGCATCGTCTCCAAGATCCGCAGCGATATCGGGGACGAGCAGTCGATATCACAGAATCTGTCCACATTCTCCGCGCACATGAAGAACATTGTCACCATCCTGCGAGAGGCCGACGACGACTCGCTCATCCTCCTCGACGAGCTTGGCGCGGGGACCGATCCGCAGGAAGGGGCGGCCCTCGGTCTATCGATCATCGAGGCGCTCCTGGAGAGCGAGGCCCTTGTCGCCATCTCAACGCACCTCACGCCGCTCAAGTTCTTCGCCATCCGTCACCCGGAGGTGAAGACGGCATCAATGGAGTTCGATGTGCGTACCCTCTCACCGACGTTCCGCGTGGTCGAGGGCGTTCCCGGCAAGAGCAACGCGTTTGTCATCGCGGAGCGGCTCGGCCTTTCGTCGGACCTCGTGAATCGCGCGCGTTCGTTCCTGTCGAAGGGAGAAATCCGCGCCGAGGACATCATCGAGGAACTGCAACGCGAGCGGCAGACAATGGTCCGTCATCGGCAGAAGGCCGAGCAGGAGCTGGCGGCGGCGGAGCGGCTGAAACAAGCCTACCGGGAGAAGATAGAGGCGGTCGAGCAGGAGAAAGAGGGGACTCTCTCATCGCGGACAAGGGAGCTGGATACCTTCCTGCGGAACAGTCAAGCGCATGTTGAGAATCTACTCGCACAGTTGAATGCCACGCGCGACGACGAAGCAGCCCGGGCAGCATACCGCGAACTGGTTAGGATTCGCCAGGAGCTACAACAGAAGGACACACGTGTCGGCGACACACGTGTCGGCGACACACGTGTCGGCGACACGCGCGTCAGCCTCGGGAAGGAATCTGCTCAGGCATCGTCCGAGTCACTGCGTGTGGGACAGACGGTGCACGTGCGCAGCCTGGACGCTGACGGACAGGTGATGCAAATCCTGCCGCACGGGAAGGTGATGGTCAATCTTGCCGGAGTGCGCCTCTCCACGGACATCAAGGACATTGATCTATCCAAGCGGACGAAGAAGGACCTCGTGAAGGCGGAGTCCCATCAGGCACTTAAGGCTCGTCCCGGTAGCGTTCCCCTGCAGCTTAACGTGCGCGGGATGACCGTCGCCGAGGCGATGCGCGATGTGGAGATCTACCTCGATCAGCTCCTCCTCGCAGACATCAAACATGCCAGCATCCTCCATGGCAAGGGCACGGGCGCACTGCGCGATGCGATCCGCGACTACCTGTCTTCCAGTTCGTTAATCACGTCGTGCGGGGCGGGAACGCCGCGGGAAGGGGGAGACGGGATAACGGTCTTCACGATCGGTGGGGATTGATGAGTTGTTACTCAAGAGTCGTGACTCAAGAGTCGGAACTGACAATCCCAGCCTGAGTGGCTGGGATTGAAACCGCAAGTGGTTTTGGCTAATATCGACTTCACATCAGCCTAGGAAAGAGGGTGCCGAGGGTGGAGATAACAAAGGTAGAGATTCGGCCGATGCACAATGAAGGCAATCTTAAAGCCTTCTGCTCGGTCATTTTCGATGAGGTTTTTATCGTCCATAGTGTCAAGGTAATTCAGGGCAAGGAGAATCTCTTTGTCGCCATGCCTAGCCGGGAAGTGAAAAACGGCGAATTTCGCGACACCGCTCATCCAATTGACAATGAATTTCGGCTGAAGCTGGAGCAGACAGTTCTCGCAAAATACAGGGAAGTCGTTGAAGAAGAGGGAACGGTCGTCTCAAGCGAAATCCCAACAGAAGATCTGGTCTTTTAGGGCGTAGCCAAGCGGTAAGGCACCGGCCTTTGGCGCCGTGATCGGAGGTTCGAATCCCCCCGCCCTAACTTGCTTTTATGCCAGTGCCATTGCGACAAGCTCTGCCTCGCGCCCGTTCGTTTCACTCACTCAAGATCGCCAAGACCGCCAAGAGAAGCATTCTAGGTACAGCAACGACGACAAGAGAACTCACCCCGAAGAGCACTAGAAACACGAAGAATGAAGTACTATGACTGCTCCAGGGTCCTCATCACGTTGTCCAGCGTCAGAAGATCC
>CAZRQM010000076.1:0-5721 GCA_964602385.1 uncultured Thermotogae bacterium
AGGGCCTGTTCAGCGCTACCGGCGAGCATCCCCGCCAGCGGACAGCCGGGGGTAGTGAGGGTCATATCGACGCTGATCTTCCCTTCTTCGATCTGGATATTGTAGATCAGTCCAAGGTCAACTATGTTAACGCCTAACTCGGGATCGATTACATTCTCCAAGCTGGAACGAATGTTCTTCTCGGTGAGTTCCATCTTCTCCTCCTATGATTGGCTCTAGGGCCTCAGGGCCGCCGCCTGCTCGCGTGCCCACCGATCGATATCAAGGATCCTTCTAAGCGTCAGTTCCTCATTCACGGTATCTTCTCTTGCAGTCCAACGATCAAGGATCTCCTGCAGCCCCTCTGCGATTTCCATGTACCCGGTCTCCCCTCGCAGGAACCTGCTGACAAGCACCTCATCGGCAGCGTTCACCGCCGCGGGGGCGGTCCCTCCTCGCATGCCGGCGGCGTGGACGGTGGCGAATGCAGGATAACGTACTTCGTCGAGTGGCTCAAACGACAGATTCAAGATCTTCTCCAAAGAAAGATGGGGAAATCCCGTAGCGACTCGCGCGGGATACGTTAGCGCGTATTGAATCGGAATACGCATGTCAGATGCGGCAAGCTCGGCGATGATCGAACCATCCTGGTATTCGACAAGGGAGTGAATCACCGATTGCGGATGAATAACAGGGCTGATTTTTTCATACGGCACGTCGAACAAGTAGTGGGCCTCGATCACCTCAAATGCCTTGTTGACCATCGTTGCCGAATCGATCGTTATCCGTGAGCCCATCGACCAGTTCGGATGGTGCAGGGCATCCTGCACACTCACCGTCGCCAGTTTTTCAAGCGGGGTGTTGAGGAACGGTCCGCCGGAGGCGGTGATGATTATCCTCTCAATCTCCGTGTGTTCCCCGGCGCGCATACACTGGAAGAGGGCGTTGTGCTCGCTATCGATGGGAAGGATCGTCCCACCCTTCTCGTGCAACGCCTGTGTGACCAGCTCGCCGCCGATCACCATGCTCTCCTTGTTGGCAAGGGCCAGGGTGCGCCCACTGGCAATTGTGGTGAGCGTCGGCGAGAGGCCGATAGCACCGACGAGGGAGTTCACAACTAAGTCAACATCGGGGAGACTCGCAAGTTTCTCCAGACCTTCACATCCGAAGACAACGCTCAGATCGGGGAAACGCTTCCGCAGCAATCGCGCGCCGTCTTCCTCCGCCGCGGCAACAACAAGCGGCGAGAAGCGCTTGATCTGCTCGATTAAGAGATCGACGTTCCTTCCCGCCGACAGGCCGACGACGGTCATTGCATGGCCGGCCCGATTGAGGCGCTCGATCACATCAAGAGTCTGCGTACCGATCGACCCCGTCGATCCGAGGATGACGATCCGTTTCCCTTGCACGATGCTAGGTGACCGGTTCCGGAAGGAGCGATGCGAACAACTGCTGCAGTTCCTTCCCCGCGATAATCTCCTTTTCGAGGAGAGCGCTCGCCAATCGGTCGAGCATCGAGCGGTTCTTGCTGAGGAGGTCTTTCGCCGTCTTGTACGAAGTGGTGATCAGTGAACGGATTTCGCTATCCACAAGTGAGGAGAGATCCTCCGAGTGTTCGTTGCTCTTGACAATCTCCTCACCGAGGAAGACGTCCACGTGCTCGCGCGCCAGGCTGATCGGGCCGAGCTTCTTGCTCATCCCGTACTCGACGATCATCCTCTTGGCAAGCTTCGTCGCCTGCTTGAGGTCGTCATAGGCACCGGTTGTGAAATCGCTGAACACGACCTCCTCCGCGGCCCGTCCGCCGAACAGTGTGATCAGCTTGTCGGTAAGCTCTTCCTCCGAGACGATGTATTTCTCTTCCAGCGGGAGCTGCAGCGTGAACCCCAGCGATCCGTCCCCGCGGGGGATGATGGAGATCTTGTGCACCGGATCGGCCTTGGGGAGGAGCCGTCCGAGGAGCGCGTGCCCCGACTCGTGGTAGGCGATGCGCTCGCGCACCTCCTTGGAGAGGATGATCCCCTTCCGTCGAACACCGGCGATAACGCGATCGGTCGCCTCCTCAAAGTCAACCATTTCGATAACGCTCTTATTCTCCCGCGCCGCGAGAAGCGCAGCCTCATTGCACAGGTTCTTCAGATCAGCACCGACAAAGCCGGGGGTCTGACGGGCAAGAACGGCGGGATCGACATCCGGAGCGATGGTCTTTCCACGCAGGTGTACATTGATGATCTCCTCTCTCCCCTTGAGCTCCGGACGCGGCACGGTGATCTGCCGGTCGAATCGCCCCGGGCGAAGAAGGGCCGGATCGAGAACGTCGGGTCGGTTCGTCGCCGCCAGCATGATGATTCCCTTGTTTGGCTGGAAGCCATCCATCTCCGCCAGTAGCTGATTCAGCGTCTGTTCTCGTTCATCGTGCCCGCCACCAAGGCCGGCACCACGCTTCCGCCCCACGGCGTCGATCTCATCAATGAATATGATGCACGGCGCGCTCGCCTTTGCCTTTTCAAACATGTCGCGCACCCGCGCCGCACCGACCCCAACGAACATTTCCACAAAATCAGATCCGCTGATGAAGAAGAACGGAACGTGTGCCTCGCCGGCGATTGCCTTGGCAAGGAGCGTCTTTCCCGTCCCAGGAGCACCAACGAGCAACACTCCCTTGGGGATCTCCGCTCCTAGCACAGCAAATCGTTTCTGGTCCTTGAGGTAATCGATGATCTCCTCGACCTCTTCCTTCACCTCGTCGATCCCGGCAACGTCGGCAAACGTCACCTCTATCGTCTCCGGCTGCACAAGCTTCGCCTTCGATTGGCCGAACGACATCGCTCCACCACCCTGCGTCTTGCGCATGATGTAGATCCAGACGACGACCAACAGGCCAATCGGAAGGATGGACATCAATATTGAGAGCAACAAGCCACTATTTGACGGTGGTGCATATTTGATCTGAACGTTATTGTCGCGCAGGAACGGCTCGTACAGGCTCTTATCATCAGGAAGCTCAACCATAAAGTTGCTCCCGTCCGTCATGAGGCCGGTGCCCTGGTTGTCCTTGATCTCGATGGACACGACCTGCCCGTTTGCCACCATACTGCGGAAAAGGGAGTAGTTGACTTCCTGCTGCGTCTTGTCCCCCCCAAACCACGACTGGAAAACAATCAGAGCGATGATCACGATCACAGTGATCAAGGCAATATTCCTCAAATTTCGATTACGTAACTCTTTCAATGGGTCTTTTTCCACGATCCACTCCTTACTGATCCACTAGGAATTCTAGCCCCCAATGTTCCGTACGTCAAATACTGTTCTGTACCGGAGTTTATGTCGTGTGCCGCAAACGGGAAGCTGCTTGCTTCCCGGATGGATCTAGCGGTGCACGATCCGCCTCCAGAGCTGCACCTGCGGCAACGATCGTTCCCGTCCGCAGATGATGCGTGCGATGTTTGCTCGGTGATTGAAGATGATGAACAGAGCGAGGACACAGGTGATGCCAAGGAGGAGTGGATGATAACTGGCACTGGAGAAGTGATTCAGAATGACAATGCTGATGGGGACTGATATGACGGCGAGGACTGACCCCAGCGAGACCATCCCGAACAGGACCATGGAAAGGCCAAAGACGCTAATAGCGATCCCCACCGGGATGGGTGCGGTGGCGATGAGCATCCCCGCTCCGGTCGCCACTCCCTTTCCGCCACGGAAACCAACGTACACCGGGAAGACGTGCCCAATCACCGCGCTCAGACCGCACAGAATGGCGACAACCGGCGCGGTGAACGGAAGGGAGGCAAAGTTGATCAACGGTACGAGCGTCGCCGCTGCCGCTCCCTTGGCCGCATCGAGCGCGAGGACAGTTACTCCCGCCTTCCAGCCGAGGACACGCCAGGTGTTCGTCGCGCCGGCGTTCCCACTGCCGTGCTCACGCACATCGATCCCGCGCACGGCCTTACCAACGATAACCGAAGTGGGGATGGCCCCCAGCAGATACGAGATAACGAGAAGCAGCGCCAAGTTCATAGTCGGTTCCTCCGAGGTCCATTGTATGTGTAATCATGGCGGGATCAAGACTTGTCCCATGTAACGAGACTACAAAGCGTAGGTGTTTCTCGTGCGAAGTGAGCACCAAAGTCTCTTAGTGCAAGCGAGCGAGCGGACATCACTACGCGCATGATCCAGGTTTCACCTGGCGCCGAGCCTGATTCTTCCCGAACGGTTTCCAAAGGGAGGAGTGACTGTCGAGAATCCAAGACGGAGCACTACGACAGGACAGTATGCTAAGCTGTTGCAGGAGAAGAAGATCGTCCCTTTTCTCCAAGCAAGGCGTATTGGCCCAGCAACTTCGCACTCATGTTCATCCTTCGGCGAAAAAAAGGACCGTGGCTCCTCAATCAATCGCGGACGCGTCGCGCCCCATAGGGATTCAAACTTCCATCCGTAGGAGCCTGCCTGCAATGCTACGACCATAGATCTCGCTTATAGATTCCCTTATCTATAAGCGTCCTGATCTCCTCCTGCACTCTTGCTCTATCCTCACGGTAGGTGACGCCAAACCACTGCTCGTCCGTGGGGAGAACCTTGACGCGTGCCCGTTTCTCTGTGATCAGCTCACCGACAACGTCTGGGAGGAGGTATTCATCCTTCTTTGGATCGGCCACCTCGTCGAGGAAACGGCTAAAGCGCGACTCAAGCTCAGAGATCAGGCTCTTGGTGAAGCCCCACATGTTCATCGATACTGGGGCATCGGGAGAGACGCTGACCCAATTCTCGCCGTCATCGGTGAAGCGCGGCGCACCATCTAGAAGCTCAATCCGCTTGCGCTCGTGTATCTCAACAAGGTGCCCATCATCACCGACGGTGCAGACGCCACGCGCCACATGTCCATGCTCGGTGAGTGTGTTTCCAAGGAGGTATGAGATCATGCAGTAGTCGCAGGCGTCGTTTTGGTCACAGGCTTGAAGCAGGTAGTCGTAAAGCAGGCGGTAGGCGCTGCGCCCGTAGAAGTCATCCGCGTTGATCACCGCAAACGGTCCATCGATGGCATCGTGGCAGGTGTAGATTGCATGAGCCGTTCCCCATGGCTTGCTCCTCCCTTCAGGGACCGAGTATCCGCTCGGGAGATCATCGAGCCGCTGGATGACGTAAGCGTGAGCGCACCTTCCATGGAGCTTTCGTCCCATGTGCGCGGAGAACTCTTCCAATATCTCCTCCCGCACAATGAACACCACATTGTCAAACCCCGCCTTCAGGGCATCATAGATCGAGTAGTCGATGATGATCTCCCCGTTCGGACCAATCGGGTCGATCTGTTTCAGGCCTCCATAGCGGCTTCCGATCCCTGCCGCCATGACGACAAGTGCTGGTTTGGTCACTCCACCCTCCTTGATGAGCATTTCTGTCGCACAATGGAACGGCCAAGTGTAACATGCACGTGCACAAGGAGGCCATATTGTGAACCATGTCCAACCAGCCGGGAACGAGCCCTGCGCCGATCTGTTTCTCTTGCGTGACGATGTGATATTTCTCAACCACGGATCGTTCGGTGCCTGTCCGCGTCCGGTCTTCGCGCGCTTCCAGGCCTGGCAACGCGAGCTTGAGGAGGAACCGGTGGAATTCCTCGGACGGCGGTTTCAGCGACTGATGGACGAATCCCGTGGTGATCTCGCGACGTATGTGGGAGCAGGGAAGGATGACATTGCCTACGTAGCAAATGCCACGACCGGGCTTAACATCATCGCCCGC
>CAZRQM010000077.1:0-1674 GCA_964602385.1 uncultured Thermotogae bacterium
GGCGTTTCCCTTCTTTTCTACGACAGTGATGACACCCATCTTCCGCAGGCAGTACGCCATCTGCTGTGCCAGCCGACGCGTGCAGGAGACAGCATCGGCGAGGTCAGCGGTGGTGAACGGTTCGGCAAGCGAGGGCGGGACGACCGCGAGGAAGTCGGCCGGATGATGGAAAGAGACCCGGTCGATCACCTCGACCAATCTTCGTTCGTCGGTCACCCACCCGTGGCGACGCCAGCCGTGGGTCTCACTCTTGCGCCGCACCTCTTCCTCTTCGATCAACAGGACCTCCACCTGGAGGTTGGAGTCGCCGAGGAGGCTTGGGAGAGCGACCAGCTCGGAGAACACGTCGTAAACCCGCCCGTGCTTGGGCGAGTGGCGGCGCGCTTGCTCGCCACCTTGATCATCGAGCTTTACGATAGAACGCGCGGCGGCGATGGGGATGACGAGGCGGGTGGAATGGCGCTTGACGAGCGCGGTCAGTTTACGACGAAGCGCGGAGACGGAGCCGGTCTGGATCTCGATCAGGAGGCGGTCGCGCACGATGTCGATCACAAACCCATCGAGTGGGACCTCGAATCGGTCGCCCGGCTCGGCATACCACACCTTGAGCCCGGCGTGGAGCGGTTTCTCATTGAGCGTTCCGATGTGAGATCTAGCCTGGCTTTCTTCGTTTGTCTCCGCTGGCTTCATCGGACGATGAGCCACGTTCCCACTAGCAAGACAAGCATTCCCGCAACACGGGATATGTCGAGAGGGTGGTGCGTGGCGCCGAGGAGGCCGAAGTGGTCGATCATGGTACCAAGGAGTAGCTGTGCGACGATGGAGAGGGTGAGCGTCGTCGCTAGACCGAGGCGCGGGACGGCGTAGCTGATCGAGGCGACGATCGCAACCCCGAGCAATCCGGCACACAGGGCGTACCACGGCACGGTACGCCAGGAGGCGATGCTCCCTCCATGGGCGAAGAGCAGCAGTGCGCTCGCAAGGAGAAGGCCGCCGAGGTGAACGATGAACACGCTCTCCAATATGCCCAGCTTATCACCGATCACGCCGGAGAAGAGCGACTGCAGGCTGATCGCCATCCCGCCGCCCACGGCGATCATTATCACCAGGATCATTGACTGCATCTCTTACTCTCCTTTTGCCGGTTTGAGGGTTTGGCAGATGGCGTGGCCAAGCAAGGCTTGAGCACCCTCATCAGAAACAGAACGGATGATAAGCTAAAGCTATGCACAACCGCTACACGTGCCAAGTGATGTGCACAAAGAAGCGGTCACCGCGCAAAGCGTTCGCGTTATCGGCCGATGCCTACTGAGGCAGGCCGTCGATCGAGATCGCCCCGTTGCTCGTCTTGAGTGTGAGGGTGGAAGTAATCGGCGGATTCAGCGATGCCGACCACGATCTTCCTTGCGTGTCGCCGACGAACGGGAGCGAGCTTCTGATGCTGCCGTTGCTCGTGTCCGCGTTCACCAATAGCGACAGGTCACGAGGGATGGTCACCTGGATCTCCCCGTTGCTTGTACGCATTCGATGTGTGCCCGGAAGCAATCGGCCGCTGAAGAAGACACGTCCGTTGCTCGTCTCCGCGTCGACCGTCGCCTCTACGTCTTGCATGCGTATCTCGCCGTTACTCGTGTCGAGACGAAACTCGCCTTGGCAGCCGGTAACCGCAATCTG
>CAZRQM010000077.1:1774-5678 GCA_964602385.1 uncultured Thermotogae bacterium
GGCGGCCACGCCCCGCGACGTCCAACTGATCGTGCCTGTCCACAGGCGATAGCCCCAGTATCCGATCAGCACCACCAGCAATATCCTGACGGCGATCAAGAATGCCTGTGTCATCCTTCCACCTCCTGCCAGATTCTTCCCGCGATCACGAGCATCACCACCGCCAGGAGGAGCATCCCCCACAGCGGCTCTTGCGGGAGGACGAGGGCCGTCACACCGGACGTGTCGATCTCCGCCCCCCACGTCGTGCTTGCGATAAGCGCCCGCACCCCTTCGAACAGCCGCCAGCCGGGGAGCGTGTAGGAGATGTGGATCAGCCAATCGCTATACCAACGTAGCACGAACGGTGATCCGAGGACCATCACCGTCCCTGGGATCCATCCCGAACCGGATATCCGGTAGGCGCTGACGAAGATCATCAGAAGCAGCGTCCAAGAGAGGAGCGGGATGAGCAGGGCGCCGATCGCGTACAACGGGCACACCAGCACGAGCTGGGCCACTGTCCCGGCGTCTAGCGACAGCCCGGTCTGGCCGACGATCCACCATGCCAACCCACCAATCCCGGTGAAGTATGGCACAGCCACGACGAGCGCAAACACGTACCGCGCCGCGACATGCACGTATCCGGCCGGCGGCGTGAGGAGCAGGATCTGATACTGTCCCTGCCGCGTCTCCGAGCGGATGCGGCCGATCATGAAAGAGAGGACCAGCCCCCCGAGAGCGGCAGCGATGCCGAGGAGCACGGCCCGGATCCCGAGTTGTTCGGCGATGTCGCGTACGTTTACCTGATTCAATCCCCATGCCCAGAAGGCGAGCGAGCCGATGAGCGCTACGCCCCATACCCGACTGCGCCGGTACTCCAGCCACAATAGTGTCATGAATCCCTTCATGAGAGCACCTCCCGGAAGGCGACGACGACGCTTTTCCCCTCTGCGCGCAGCGCCTCGGCGTTCGCATCGAGGGCGAGGCGTCCCTGGCGCAGGAGGAGCACCCGGTCGAACAGGCTCTCCGCTTCCGCCACTTCGTGCGTCGATAATAGGATCGTTTCATCGGTATGCCATTCACGCACGAGCGACGTCATGATCTTCTCCCGCGACAACAGGTCGATACCGGCGAGCGGCTCGTCGAGCAGGTACAGCTTGACATCCCGCGCCAGCGCCATAGCGAGCCGCAAGCGGCCACGTTCGCCTTTGGACATCGCCTTCGTCTTACGCCGCGGCACCTCGAGCACATCGAGTAGCTCGCGGTAGCGGACGGCGTCGAAGTCGTCGTACAGACCGGACATGAACCGCTCCGCATCCGCGGGCGTCATCCATGTGTAGAGTGCGTCGTTCTCCCCCAAGTAGCCGACGCGCGCCCGATTGGCCCGCGGTGTCCCGTCGAAGACGGTCACCCGCCCGGACGTAGGAAAGAGGAGCCCGGCAAGCAGCTTCAACATCGTCGATTTGCCGCTTCCGTTCAGACCCAGCACTCCTACAACTTCACCCTTGGGAAATGCGATCGTGAAGTCGCGCAGCGCCTCGTTCTTCCCGTATAGCTTGGTTACATCATCAAGTTTCGCCAGCATTCAGCACCTCCTGCAGGACGGCGAACGCCTCTTTAGCGGAGACGCCGAGTCGCCCGAATTCGCTCGCATATCGCTCCGCCGCGGACCTGAGGAGATTGCGTTGCATCGTCTCCACCGGCGCGTCCTCGCGGACGAACGTCCCTAGCCCTCGTTTTGTTTCTATCACTCCCTGTCCCTCCAGTTCCGAGTAGGCGTGCACCACGGTGTTCGGATTAACGCTCAAGCGCTGCGCCAACTCACGCGCCGACGGGAGTTTCTCCCCCGGCGTCAGTTCTCCTCGCGCAAGAAACCGACGCACGTTCTCCGCGATCTGCACAAAGATCGGTCCGGCGTCCATGTCTATGAGCCAATCATCTCGGTTCGTCATAGTGTGCTAGTATACTAATACACTCTTCCTTTGTCAAGAGGAAGGCGCAAACACCATTGGTAGTCCCGATAGAGATGAAAATATCACGCTTGCGACTCACCTCCTGCCATTCGATCCGCGACGATCTTCTCGCTGCCAACGTGGAGTGGGTCGATGAGCAGGTGGTCATTGACGGAAATCTGATCACATCGCGCACTCCGCGTAACCTGCCACAGTTTCTCCCAGCCATACTTGAAGCGATCTCAACCTAGAGTAGTGGGAACGCGCGAAAGCATCCTCACGCAGAGGTCGGTCTGCTTACGAAGCACAGACAGGGCAAAGAACGCCAAGGAAAGCCCCAAAATGGGAGAAACTAGAAGTGAAGGCGTTTCTTAGCGATCTCTGCGTCTTGAGCGAGCGATAACGAGCGGGCGTGAGAAAACTTATGACTCACGCAGAGGCGCAGAGAGCGCAAAGGAAACCATACAAATGCTATTTCTTAGTAATCCTTGCGTCTTGAGCGAGCGATACCGAGCGGGCGTGAGAATCGGTCCTGCTTTTGCCCAGCAATGACAATACCACTGGTTCGCTCTATACTCTCTTCATAATGAGCGATGACCTCCTCTCTGACCTGAACCAGCAGCAGCGTGCCGCCGTCACCTACGGCGAAGGACCTCTCCTGATCCTTGCCGGTGTCGGAACGGGGAAGACGACGGTGATCACGCGGCGCATCGCATGGCTGATCGCCGAGAAGTGCGCCAAGCCCGCGGAGATCCTCGCCCTTACGTTCACCGAGCGGGCGGCAGCGGAGATGGAGGAGCGCGTCGATCTTCTCGTTCCCTACGGCTACATCGAGGCAAGAATCGGCACCTTCCACTCATTCTGCGACTCCATCCTGCGCGAGAACGCGATCCTCCTCGGCCTGTCGCCCGATTATCAGATCCTCACCGAGGCCGAGCAGGTGATCTTCCTCAAGGATCACCTGTTCGAGTTGCCTCTTCAACGCTTCCGTCCACTGGGAAACCCGGTTAAGCACCTGGCGGCGATCCTCACCCTCTTCTCCCGCGCCAAGGATGAGGATGTCACCGCCGGGGAGTACCTCGCCTACGCCGAAAACCTGGCCGCCGAAGTCGATGAGGGAGCAACAGAGGAAGAGAGAATGCTGCATCAGGAGGAGATTGCCGACCAGATGGAGCTTGCCCAGACGTACGTAGCGTATCAGCGATTGATGGCGGAGAACGCCTTCGTCGACTTCGGCGATCTGATCACGCTGACGTTGAAGCTTCTGCGCGAGCATCCGCTCGTGCGTAAGCGCTACCAGGATCGGTTCCGCTACATCCTCGTCGACGAATTCCAGGACACCAACTACGCGCAGTTCGAGCTATTGAAACTCCTCGCAGGGCACCGCAACCTGACCGTATGCGGCGACGATGACCAATCGATCTACAAGTTCCGTGGGGCGGCGATCAGCAACATCCTCGGATTCCGCAGCGAGTACCCGGACGCAAACCTGGTGGTGATCGTGGAGAACTACCGTTCCACCCAGCAGATCCTCGACTCGGCCTATCGCCTGATCCAGTACAACAATCCCGATCGATTGGAGGTGCGCGAGGGGATCGACAAGCGCCTGCACGCCGCGGCCGGCGACGGGATGCCAGTGCAGCAACAACATTTCCAGGAGATCGCCGATGAGTGCGACTTCGTCGCCGAGACGATCGCACGCGGAGTGAAGGCCGGTCGCACATATCGCGACTACGCCATCCTCGTGCGCAGCAACGCCCAGGCCGACGATTTCCTGCAGGCACTGAACCTCCTCCACATCCCGTGGCACTTCTCGGGAAGCCGCGGCCTGTATGATCGCGAGGAGATCAGAACGATCATCGCCTTCCTGCGCATCCTCGCTGACCCGCGCGACAACATGTCCTTCCACTACGTGGCGAGCTCGTCGTTCTACAGCGTCCCTGCGGAGGATCTGGCCTTCGCCACGAGCT
>CAZRQM010000078.1:0-2737 GCA_964602385.1 uncultured Thermotogae bacterium
CGGCTTCAAGACCCCGATGAAGGGAAGGTTCCGGTAGAGTTCACGATAGTCCATCCCGTAGCCAACGATGAACGCGTCCTCCTCGAGGGGAAAACCGACGTAGTCCACCTGTACATCAGCCTCGCGGCGTGGAACCTTGTCAATCAGACTGCAGATGCGGATCGAAGCGGGTCGGCGCGCGGCAAAACCGCGCTTGAGGTAGTCGATCGTGTAGCCGGTGTCAACGATATCCTCCACAATCAATACGTCACGTCCTTCGATCGGTCGCTCCAAGTCCTTGACAAGTCGCACCGCACCGGGCGATGTGCCGTTCCCATAGGAAGAGACCGAGATGAAGTCGTACTCGACCTCGGTCGGTATCTCCCGCGCCAAATCGGCCATGAATACCAGCGCCCCATGAAGGACGCAGACGAGGAGCGGAGGGCGCTTTTGTGGATCCTTTGCAGCCGCTCCCGCGTAGTCGGCACTGATCTGTTCCCCAATATCATGTGCCCGTCTGCTGATTTGTTCCGCGGAAAATAGAACCCTGGAAACCCTCTCTGCAATCTTGTTTGTCACTCGAAATGCTCCCTAGCGAGTGGCGAACCTTTTTTCTAACCTGGCCATTCGCTCAGTGATTCCCGTGTATTCAAGATCAGCATAGGGGAGCATCGCCGCGCCGGAGAAGCCCTGTGCGCGGATGTCGTTTGCCTTCCTGGCAACATTGCTGCGCACCCAATCCCAATACGGATGATCGAAAACATCACACGGCTCTGTAAGTTTCCCCTCTCGTAGCGAAAAAGCAAGGCAAGAGATGATTGGAGGGCCATCGAAGAAGGAGACACCCGTTCCTGCTTTGACGGGCATCAGCGGCCCGGTGTGGCTGCCACGCATGAATCCGGCGACAAGGTGTCCAATTTGAAACGGAGCGAGCACCTCGCCGGTGGCAGGGAAATCCTTCTGGGTACGCACGAGCATTATCGGGTCGTCCTTTCCAACGTACTTGCCTGCAATGTTCCGCAACCGTGTCGTGCAGCTAGAGACGGCCTGCTCGCCGGTTGCGCGCGAGCGGATAGACTCAACGACGAAGCGACCGTTGTCGCGCAGAAGAGCAGCGAGGTCGTACATCTCTTCGGGCGTGGAGAGCTCGATCACCCTGTCCCCTTCAACATGCTCGACGTCCATCACGGTAAACGTGAACCCCTGACCGACGCTTGGTGATAGGATGAGTCCCGCGTTGTACATTGGGTCAGTAAACGCGAGGTACAACGGAAGGTTGTACGCTCCCGGCTCGGTCTTATCGGCGGTGAACATGAGGAACGGCTCACTCGGTCGCTCATCGAATGTAAGCTCGGCCACGGCCGGCCCCATGCCACGTACGTTGCCGGAGAAGGCGTCACGCAGGAGGTCCTGCCCTGCCCCGTATAACCCTTGCTCCTTCGCTGTCTCCGTTCCGGCACGAAACGCGTCCCACGCCAAGCGATGGACGTCTTTATTCCCCGGTCCTCGATCGTGTGTTAGCAGGATCGCGATGTCGTCCCCGGTGTGGCCGATGAAGTGATCGATTATCAACCCCTTGCACTTCTCTTCCACCGTTTCCCTGACGCGCGCCAAAAGCGCTTCACTAGGAACCAAATGCCCGCCAATACTTCCCACATCCGCTTTGATCGCTGTAAGTGTAACCCGCATCTTCACCCTCCCAGGTAAGTAGTCTTGGATGTTGCCGCGAGATCATAGCGTGGACCATGTGTTTAGAACAGGGTGAAACGCACTAATTCCTGCGACTCCCGCTGCCATGATCGCTTTACCCGATCAATCCACTCTTCGCTTCCCGCTGTCGGAGACGGTACCATGCGTGCATGCGGATTGGAGTTGTGCAGATGAGACCGAGATTCGGTGCGGTTGAGGAGAACATCGATCGCGCGGTAGCCACTATAGGACAGGCGACGAGCGATCTGTGGGTCCTTCCGGAACTATTCGCAACCGGATATCAGTTCAAATCGCCTACGGAGGCGCGATCATTTGCGGAGGCCATACCGAATGGCCCAACAACGACGCGGCTGATAGGCGCTGCCCGCAAACTTGACGCCTTCATCTGCGCCGGCCTTCCGGAGGTCGATCGGGAAAAGGTGTACAACGCCGCCGTTCTCGTCGGGCCGGATGGATTGATGGCGCGCTATCGCAAGATACACCTGTTCTTCCATGAGAAGGAGCTATTCTCTCCAGGAGACTTGCCGTTCGCGGTGGTCGACATTGGAATCGCCAAGGTGGGTATGATGATCTGTTTTGATCACTTCTTCCCCGAGGCGGCGCGGACGCTCGCCCTTGAAGGCGCGCAGGTAATCGCTCATCCGGCGAACCTCGTCATGCCTTTGTATGCACAGCTCACGATGCGTGTGCGCGCGCTGGAAAACGGGGTGTTCACTGCCACCGCCAATCGCGTGGGGGAAGAGGCACGCACGGATACCGCACTTCACTTTACCGGAGAGAGTCAGATTATCTCCCCTCGCGGTGAACTTCTCGTTTCCCTTTCAGCGACCGAGGAGCGGGCGCAGGCCGTGGAGATCGATCCACAGGATGCTTTGGACAAGGCCCTCAATCCGCTGAATGACCGCCTCGCCGACCGGAGGACACAGTTCTACCAGGCCTTGCATTGAGTGATTTAGCGATTGAACCATTGAGAGAGTGAACCATTGAGCCGCTGAGAGATTGTGTCATTTGGCAATTGCCTACACCGGTACCCCGCCCGACTTTTCCT
>CAZRQM010000078.1:2837-5649 GCA_964602385.1 uncultured Thermotogae bacterium
CTCTCAATGATTCAATCACTCAATCCGCCACCCACGGGCGACGTGCGTTGACTTAATCGCTCTCTGCGGCCACAATCGGGGTGTGATGCTCACAGGAAAGGTACGCGCCACTATCACTTCACACTCGATGCTGAAACAGGGAGAGAAGGTCCTCGTCGCTGTCTCCGGCGGCGTGGATTCTACAGTTCTTCTGGACATCCTGTGCCAGTTGGCGCCTGAGCAGGGCTTGAGCCTCGTCGTCGCCCATCTGGACCACCGACTGCGCGGAGACGAAGCGCAGGAGGATGCACGCTTCGTAGGGCGGCTTGCTGAGCGATACGGCCTACCACTTGTAAGTGAGTCGGTCGATGTTGGGGCTGTGGCGAAGGAGAAGAAGATGGGAATCGAGGAGGCGGCGCGAACCGTACGGATGAGGTTCTTGCAGGAAACGGCCCAGACGGTCGGTGCAGCGAAGATCGCCATTGGACACACGGCAAACGACCTTGCCGAGACGATGCTCTACAACTTGATTCGTGGTGCTGGCACGGATGGCCTCGCCGGGATCAAGCCAGTCAATCCGCCGTTCATCCGCCCGTTGATTGATGTCACCCGCGCGGAGATTGTCGCTTATGCGCATGAACACGGTCTTTCCTGGCGTGAGGACCTGTCAAACGCGGACACGTTGTTCACGCGGAACCGTATCCGCCACGAGATCATCCCCCTCCTCAAAGAGTTGAACCCGAACCTAATTGCTTCGCTTTCGCGCACGGCTGAAATCGTTCGCGAGGAACGGGATGCGTTCATCGAGCTCCTCGAACAGCCATGGAAAGAGGTTCTTAGATCGGAATCGGATGAAGCGATCCGCCTTGATCGAGCGTACTTAGAGCTGTGCCCGATCGGAATCACGCGCGCCCTGCTCCGTCGGGCGTTGGATCTGATACGCGGTGATTTGCAGGGGATCGGGAAGGTGCATGTTGATGCCTTGTCCCGTCTCATCGCCTCCCCGAGCGCTCACGGGGAACTCCACCTTCCGCGCATTCTCGCGCGCGTGCAAGGAGGCGATCTCATCTTGAGCGTCCCCCACGTCAAGCGGGCTTCGATAGCGCCGCGTGAAGTGCTGCTCGGGAAGGCAGACTTCCCTTCATTTGGGATCACGCTCGACCTTGTGATCGCCCCCTGGGAAGGTGACCTCGATTCTCTCAAGAAGAAGGGTGAGAAAGTGGAGATCGCCGATGCCGACAAGGTATCGTTTCCGCTGATCTTGCGCACACGGAGGCCTGGTGATCGCTTCTCACCGCTTGGCCTCGCCGGGACGAAGAAGCTCAAGGATTTCCTGATGGACGCCCATGTCCCGTTTTACAAACGCGATCTGATCCCACTCCTCTGCGATAAAGAGCGTATAATCTTGGTCGTTGGGGAAAGGCTGTCCGATCTCGTGCGTGTCGATACGGGGACGCGAAGCGTGCTTGTCATACGATGGAGGGAGACTACGTGACCACGGTTCTCATCTTTGCCGGAACATTGATTGTCCTCGTTGGCGTGCACGAGGGGGGCCACTTCCTCGCGGCCAAGCTCACCGGTGTGTACGTGCATGAGTTTGCGATCGGCTTTGGCCCCAAGCTCGTCTCTTTCCGAAGTAACGAGACCCGCTATTCACTGCGGGCGATCCCGTTTGGCGGGTACGTGAAACTCGCGGGAGAGGATCGACAGGAGGAGAGCGCGGAGATCTCGCCCGAGCGGCTCCTCTACAACAAGCCGCCGTCCATACGCATCCTCATCAGCCTTGCCGGACCGGTGGCGAACCTGCTGACGACACTGCTTGTGATCCTGCTGGTTCTGTGGGGGTTTGGAATGCCGCTTCTGCAGGTAGCTGACGTTGTGCAGGGTGAGCCGGCTGATGGTGTACTGCAGCCGGGAGACGTCGTCCTCGCGATTGATGGTCGAGCCGTGTTCAATATCGACTCGTTGGCGAGCATCGTTCAAAGGACAGAGGGGAACCCGGTTGCTATCAGGATTGAGCGGGACGGACAGATTGAGACCTACGCCATCACCCCTCAGTTTCTTCCCGATGAGAACCGGTATGTCGTCGGAGCCTACTTTCTCAACACAACGTACACGAACGAGGTCACGCGCGTCGATCCGGCGTCCATCGTCGCCAAGGCCGGCCTCACTGTTGGCGATCGCATCATTGCGGTGGAGGGCATGCCAGTGGCAACCGGCGTGGGGGCTGTCGATCGCCTGAGTGCGGTACTCCCGAAGGATTCAGTGTCGCTGAGTGTTGTCCGAGGAGGAGCACAGGTGGAAGTGAATGTCGTGAGCGCTGGTTACGATGTGACGTCCTTGATCGATGGCGTGGACTTTGCCAACACCGGCATCGTCATACGGAGACCTGGATTTGCCGCTGGAATCACACTGGGAGCAGGGCAATTCGCCGGTTACATCAGGATGATGGTCAGTGGTCTGCGCGATGTGATCACGCGCCGCATCGCGGCGAGCAAGGCCATCGCCGGACCGGTGGGGATCGCGAAC
The DNA here is from genome assembly GCA_964602385.1 of uncultured Thermotogae bacterium. GTDB lineage: Bacteria > Bipolaricaulota > Bipolaricaulia > UBA7950 > UBA9294 > M55B144. The sequence goes on from CAZRQM010000078.1 coordinate 5,346, forward strand.
CTCCTTGGAGAGGGGTTCAGGCAAGGGCCGTCGATCTTCCTGCAGATCTTCTCCTACCTCAGCCTCAGCCTGGGGTTGTTCAACCTGATCCCGTTTCCCGCTCTCGATGGCAGCCGCGCCGCGTTCGCCCTGTACGAGATTGTGCGTGGGAAACCGATCCCGCCGGAACGGGAGGGAATGATTCACTTCATCGGATTCGTTATCCTAATTGGGATCATGCTTCTCGTCACCTATCAGGACATTCTGAAGCTCTTTCAGTGAGCGTCGCGTTCGATGAGTGCCACACAGAATGCGGAGATTCCCT
>CAZRQM010000079.1:0-5639 GCA_964602385.1 uncultured Thermotogae bacterium
AGCTTTCAATCAGGCGAACCAACGGCTATAGTTTTGTAGCGGCAAAGCAACCAACCCGGAGGTGTTTTGGCCAATGCGAAACATCAGTATCATCTTGCTCACGACGGCATGCATCTTATCCCTCGCCAGCAGCGTTTACGCCACGGAGACGATTTCTCTGGTGCACGCGGCGAGCTCGGGTATGGTGCGGCTCGTCAGTCTTGGCGGATATCTGGGTGACACTGTGCAGGTGATCGGAAGTACAGATCTGGATTCGAATCTCATTCTGCAAGTGAGGCGCGGGGATGTGCTCCTCAACAAGAGCAGTTCCGATCAGAACGTAGTTGTCAGTCGCGATGCAGATATCCTTCTTCACGCTGGCGCTGAGGCAGGCGGAATCTGGACGCTCTGCCTTGACTGGGACAAGGGGACACCAAAGGCGGGCCAGACCTTCGATGTCGCTTCTCCCCTCTCCGATTGGCCGAACGAGCACGCTGAACTCCTGGCAAGGCTCCTTGAGCAAATCGACGGTTTGCACGTGTGGGCCAGCCAGTACGCGCAAGATGCGGTGTGGAGCATCACCGACAACAAGTGGGTCGTTGACTCGATCATCGGTGGACTGACCCCCAAGCTTCTGCACGCCGCGAAGGTCAAGCTCAACGTCTACAGAGCATTTCCGCACCTGTCTAATCCACTGTCCGGCGCGGATGGCACTGGCTTTGTCGTCCCGCCGGAGCTTCTCGGAACAGGTGATGTTCAGGTCACGCTGACCTGGGGTGGAACCTGCGATCTTGACCTGCACGTGGTAGATCCCGCTGGAGATGATGTCTGGTGGCAGAATCAGCCCTCAGAAAGCGGAGGAGTCGTTGATTGCCAAGACACATGCGCCCCAGAGGCGCATGGCGGCCCGGAAAACATCTATTGGCCGAAAGGGAGCGCACCATCGGGTGAGTACACGGTTGTCATCGACTACCACGACACGTGCGGAGGGGAAGGGGCAACGCCATGGACAGTCAGGGTCACCATCAACGGAGAAGAGCAGACCTTCTCCGGAATGATCGACCCCGGCAATAAGATCGAGGTTGTCCGCTTCACTTACTGAGCTTTCGCGGAAGCCTTTGCTTTCACCCAGCCGAACGCCTCATAGATCACCCTGAGGGCAGCCACGGAAGTGATGTCGGAGTGATCGAGCGGTGGCGATACCTCCACAATGTCGATGGCATGCACCGGCAGATCGGAGAAGACCCTGCGCAGGAGTTCCAACAGGTCGCGGGTGGAGAGGCCGCCCGCCTCGGGTGTCCCTGTCCCGGGAGCAAACGCCGGATCGAGGGCATCGATATCGAGCGTCACGTAGACGGCGTCCACTCCCTGCAACTGCTCGATGACTGATCGTGCAACTACATCGATTCCATGCACGTAAACGTCGCGTGCTGTATGCATTCGAATCTCTGGATGAGCGGTGAGAAACTCCAGCTCATCATCCATGAACGAGCGGATGCCGACAAATGCCAGGTGCTTTGGATCGATGTTGGGAAGCTCCAACACTCGCCGCTGCGTGCAGGCGTGCGACCAGCGGGACCCTTCGAAGGAGTCCGCGAGGTCGAGGTGTGCATCGATGTGCAGCATGCCAAATTTCCCGTTCACACTTTGACTGAACGCTCGCGTAAGCGGGATGGTAACGGAGTGATCGCCACCCAAGAACAATGCCAAGTGGTGATTCAGAACTTGCTGTGCACGTGCCTCCACCGTTTTGAAGTAGCGCTCCCAGTTGAGATCCACGAAGACGTCCCCGTAATCGCGCACTCGCAACCCAGCAAGGCTGATCCCCTCCTCCGTGTACGGGGCAACATGCGGGCTTAACTCGCGGATCTTGCTCGGGGCAAAGGATGCCCCTTTACGGAAGCTCGTTGCCCCATCGAATGGAACACCGAGCACGCCGATCTCTGAGGTCACGTCGTCACTTGCAAGCCCGCTCCACAGCCGCCGATGAGCGGGTTGAATCGCGTCTGTTGTCGTCATGCCCTGATTCTACGTGCTCCGGGCGATAAGTAAACTACGGATTCCAGTCTTACCCGGTTTGAACGACAACTGGCGTCTGCTCGTCTTCAGCGGGCTGGCGTTCGAGATAGACCAGGCGCGTGAGAAAGAGGGCAAGGATCAGCGCAAAGTGGCACATCACCGAAGGAAGCGCTCCCTCTGCTGGAGCCACGTACCGCGACACCACGAATGCGGGAAGAACAAACGCCACTGTTCCGGCAAAGACCTGAAAGAGGAGACGGCGTCGATGCGGATCGCGGCACGTTTTCACGCCGTATCCGGAGTGCACGATCATCCCCAGGAGTCCCAGCCAGTAGAAGCCAGAGTACAAAGTGAACCGAGGCATGGGATTGGTGTAGTGCGCAAACAGGGCACTGCACACCGAAGCGGAGACAAATCCCTTATCGAGAGCGATCCAGACCACGATGCCAAGGGCAGCGGCGAGCATGGAGTAGGCATTCCCGTTAGCCAAGCGGGATCGCGGGCGGTGGAGCTTGGCAATCAGCAACAGGCCGAGAGGAGGAAGCCAGGTTACGGCGATAAATGCCAGCCGTGGTAGGAACCCCGCGGCAGTTGGATTGGCGCAGATGCTCACCTCGATGATCTGATAGGTCGCGAGCAGGAGGAGGATCGCACCGGTCGTGCGAATGATCGACCGCTCGCCCGGGCCACGTAGAGCCCAGACAGCGACGGCAATCTCAAACAGCGCGGTAGCTATGGCAAGTCCTGGAGAGTAGTCCATATGATATCCCTTCCCCCTAATGTATTGGTGGTTAAGTATACAGGACTGCCTGATCCTGGTCACCTCGAGTCTCCGGTCGCAGGGGTACTCCACATCGCCGATGACGGACTTGAAGCGCGTCTCTTGTTGTCATGCCTTGTTCCTAACCGCTCGGGGCGATGACCAAGCTATCAGCCTGCGGTACCGCCGGCGATTGGCCTGCATAGGGCACAGGTCACGATAACCACCCGGGCTGCCCTCGTGAAGAGCATCAGAATGACTTATCATGGGGCGAGCCCGGCACCGGTGGGATATTAAAGTCGTTTGGAATAGCAGAAGGAGCCTGAATGATCGGATGGCGTCAGTTCGCTGTATTGCAGTCTGTTGTTCTCCTGACCCTGCTGACGCTGGCCGTCCCAAACGCAGTCGCCGCCGCCTCTCTTACCGCAACCGAAATCCTTAACTCCCTAGAGAGCGCGACTGATCCGATCGAGGACCTGACGGCAACTATCACGGTCCAGACGTACAAGAACGGTGACGTTTCGTTCACGCAGCAGATGCGTCTCATACTGAAGCAGCCGGATAAGATGAAGCAGGAGTACCTCGCGCCGGATTACCTTGAGGGAAACATCACGCTCATTGTGGGAGACACGATGTGGATCTACATCGCCGTTACCGATCAGTGGTTCAAGAAGGACCTTGCCGACCTTTCCCCAGCGGAGCAACCGTGGCTGATGTTCCGCAACATTCTCTCCGGAGTGCGCAGCGAGCTTGATGACTACACGTTTACGCGTATCGACGATAGCGAAGCGAGTGATGTATATCACATTCGCGGCACGCCGGCAAACGATGCCGCCGTATACGGGAGTCTCGAACTCTGGGTGGATGCTGATACATTCACTCCGGTGCGGCGATTGCTCTACGACATGGACGGCGAGCTCCTCGTGGATGCGCGCTTCCTCGACAAGACGCAGGTCGACGATGTCGCGACAATGCCTCTGCTTATTGAGACGCATAACGCTGATGGAGAGCTGCAGAACGTCATCACCTACACGAAGATCACACTGAACACTGGCGTGTCGGACGCAGTGTTCTCGGGTCCGGAGGAGAGCAATGACTGATGTCGCAATCGAGACGCGCCAGATAGTCAAGGAATTCGGGAAGCGACGTGCGGTCGATCACGTTGACCTACAGGTATGCAAAGGAGAGATCTACGGTCTGGTAGGTCCGAGCGGGGCGGGGAAGACCACTCTGATTCGTATGATGTGCGGGCTGACGCACTCAACGCTGGGGTCGGTGAGCATCCTTGAGCACGCCATTCCCAGGCAGCGTAGAGCAGTGGAAGATCGCATCGGCTATATGCCCCAGGAACACGCCGTCTACCGTGACCTGAGCGTGGCAGAGAACCTTCTCTTCTTTGGGCAGATCTATGGCATGGATAGGCAGATGATCGCGGCGCGCACCGGCGAGCTCCTCACCCTGATGCAGATGTCGAACCTACGAAAGCAGCGTGCCGATCAGTTGAGTGGCGGAGAGAAGCAACGTCTGTCTCTTGCGTGTGCGCTCCTTCATAACCCGGAGCTTCTCCTCCTCGATGAACCGACGATCGGTCTCGATCCTGCCTTGCGCAGCGAGTTTTGGGAACACTTCCGCACGCTCAAGCAAAGGGGGCGAACGATCCTGTTAACGACTCACTACCTGGAAGAGGCGGAACACTGTGATCGAGTGGGGATGATGCGGCTTGGCAGACTTGTTGCTGAGGGCACTCCCACGGAGTTGAAGGCACGTGTCTCCTCGGAAGGTCGGTCTCCATCGATGGAACAGGTATTCTTGCTTCTCACGCGATCCGGCGAACGGAAAGGGAGCGTCACATGAGCCGCCACAGCATCTTTCGGATACGGTCGATCGCGGAGCGTGTCCTGCGTCAAGTCTGGCATGACAAGCGCGTTATCGTGTTCATGTTTGTCGTTCCTTCTCTCGCCATGCTTCTGTTCGGCTTCTCCTTCTCCGGCGACATTCGCGGCGTGCGGATGGCGGTCATCGATCAAGACCAGACCGATCTCACCGCATCGATCATCGACAACCTTCAACACGACAGCACATTCAGCATCACACTGATTGAGGCAGCTACCCCCGACCCAGAGCAACTCCTTCTGAAACAAGGGTATCAGGCGGTCGTGCGCTTCCCGAAGAAGTTCACCAGCCTCTACTACGCCCACTTCGCCATGGGAGTGGCAACGAGCGCGCAGGGGACGATCGATCTCACGCTGGACGAGTCAGATCCGCAGATTGCCGCGTCCGTGCAGATGGGGCTTGCCGATGCGGTGATGAACCTGGGAGAGGGAGGCCCAATCGACGTCAAGACGCGCGAGCTCTACGGAGTAACTGTGCGCTTCATCGACAGCTTTGCCCCGGCGATCATGGGAATGGTCGTGGCGATCGTGTGCACGATTCTCACGCTCCTTTCGGTAGTGCAGGAGAAGGTCGACGGTACGTTCGCCCGTATTTGGATTTCCCCGGTACGACGCGCGGAGTTCATCCTGGGATACATCGTTGCGTTTGGACTGATCGCACTCGGCCAGTCGCTCCTTGTTCTCTCGATCGGCAAGGTCGTCTTCAATATTGTGATCAATGGATCGATCTTCTGGGCGTTTGTCTGTGTGATCTTATTCGCCATTGGGAGCGTAGGCCTGGGAGCCCTTCTCTCGGCAGTCGCACAGACCGAATCGCAGGCAGTCCTGTTCTTCCCGCTCGTGATCCTCCCATCGGTCCTTCTCTCGGGTATGATGTGGCCGCTGCAGGCGATCCCGAGACTCCTCCGGCCTCTCTCCTACCTCATTCCACTCACGTATTCCAATCGCCTGCTGCGGGCGGTAATGGTCAAGGGGCTTCTCCCGTGGCA
>CAZRQM010000080.1:0-5619 GCA_964602385.1 uncultured Thermotogae bacterium
ACAATTGATTATGGTGGAGACAACATAGCCGGCGGCACGCGCGACTTCCGCTTGCGATAGCCCTCTCGCAGAACAGTGCAAGCGCAGAGTGTAGTGGAGAGTCCAAATGGCAACGTATTCTCTCTCACCCGCTCAAGGCGTAAAGGCCGCGGAAAGATACGCCTCTTATAGTTTCCCGTATCCTGACGTTCGCTTGGCGTTCCCTGCGGCTATGCGCGAGAGTGGCCTTCCTTTCCTGTCACCCGTCACTCATCGCTGCTGCAAGGAGGCAACATCAGGCACAGGCCTGCCCATCGGGCAGCGCCCGACGCTACAGAAAGCTTGATGACAACAGGATTATGTGGCGTCGCACCTTGTGTGCGACGTTCTTGCAGGACCGAATTCCTCGTCCGCTCGCGAGCTCGCTACAACCTGCTCGTTGCTACTGCATCTTTCTCCCTCTTGCCGCTTCCCTTAGTGTCCTGTCTGTGCTTCGGATGCAGACAGACCTCTGCACGAGGCGAAAGTTTTCTCTCGTCACTCATCACTTATTACCCGTCACCAACTCTCGTCTCTGCGCGAGAATGCTCTTGCCTTGCTCGTCACTCATGACTCATCACTGGTTCACTCGTTTGCGAGACACAGTGTTCCGTTGTGCTCTTGACTACTCGGTCTGAGAAAGAAAGGAACTGCGGATAGCCAGCAAAAAAAGCGGCCTCTCTCGTTGCGAGAGAAGCCGCTGGTAAACTACCTTTGGTTTGTTTCTACTCCCAAGGACCGACTATCCCGTCCACTGCCCAATCTATGGTGGTCAACTCGAACACCGACAGCCGCAGACCCGCCGGAACCTTCAAGTTTCCGTCACGATCGTAGATGGGTCCGTTGAACGGGTCGAAGACCATCGAGGGATCGGACATCTGTTCAAACCGCTTCAGCACCAGGTCGTAGACACTGATTGTGCCCAGGACGGGGTCATCTACCATAGTCGCCTTCAGCTGATCCTCGTAGACGGGGTTGATCAGCATCCCCGGCTTGGCTCCCATCTCGACCCCCTTCTCCTGCAACAGCCACCAGTAGTCGACGTTTGCTAGGTTGTGTGCCGTGTACACGCCAGCGAAGACCTTGGCCAGGAAGTCGAGGTATATGACATCCCAGTGTGCGATCTGCCCGGAGGCGATCTTGTCAGGGCTGAAATCGTACATCGGGGAGTAGTGCCCGAAGGATGCGTAACCGCTCGCTGCTGCCTCCTGCACAATCGTCGGTGAGTCTTCGGTGAACGCAAACACGTCGCACCCGTCGGCGATCAACGCTTGAGCAGCCTCCTTGGCAGCGGGCGGGCTGAACCACTCGTAGATCCAGCGGACATGTACGTCCGCCTCAGGATTGACCTCGCGCACACCAACTGTGTACGCGTCCATGTGTCGTTTCACTTCGGGGATCGGGAACGCACCCACGTAGGCAACCTTGTTCGATTCGGTGAGCGCTCCCGCGATCAGCCCGTTGAGGTAGTAGATCTGGTAGAAGTCGGCCATGTAGGTCATCATGTTGTCATTGCGCTTGAACCCGGAGCAGTGAGCAAAGATCTTGTCCGGATATCTTAGTGCCGCCTCGAGTGTCCCGTCCATAAATCCGAAGCTAGTAGTGAAGACGACGTCGCAGCCCTCGTCTTGAATCAGTTTGTCGATGTACAGCCCCTCACTCCCTTCGGTTACGCTCTCCACGTAGACCGTCTCGATCCAGGGGAAGGTTGCCTCACAGATCCTCCGCGCTTCATCGTGGGCATAGGACCACCCGAGGTCGCCTATCGGTCCGACGTAGATGAATCCCACCTTGAGTGGGTCACCAGGGACGTACTCCTTAGCCATCGTCACGGTGGCCAGGCTGAAGACAATTGCCATCGCCACTAAAGCCACTACTGCGAATCTCGTTCTCATTCTCTCCCTCCTTATAGATTTTCTTGCCGGTGAAACAGACTTCCTCTTCCTAAGTGTGGCACCTCCTTGTTGCTGTGATTTGGCTCTTATGATACCTCATTCCTCTCCCCTGGTGTACGGTACAGAAAGGGCGGCCGGCGCCCCCATCCGCTTCTGCAGCGTTCCTCGCGATACAAAGATCAGGACCAATATTGCGAACGCGTACGGCATCGCCTTAAGAAACTCCGGCGAGATCCACGGTTGCAGGCGGAACGACAGAATGTACAGCGTGCCGAAGAAGTACGCTCCCAGCATACCATGAGCCGGATTCCAGAAGGCAAATATCGTTAACGCAATGACGATCCACCCCATCCCTGCGGTCATTCCTTCCGTCCATGCCGGTCGATAGGCCACTGAGAGGTACCCCCCGGCCACACCGGCAAGGACTCCGCCGACTAATACGCACAGGTAACGAACCCGATCGACTTTGATACCCAAAGAATCGGCGGTGGCCGGGCTCTCCCCTACCGAGCGGACTGTGATCCCGATCCGCGTCCTATAGAGGATGTACCACAACAGGGGGACGAGGATGATGGTCAGATAGACGAGCAGGTTCTGCCCCTCGAATAGGATCGGCCCCAGGATCGGAATCTTCGAAAGGCCGGGAACGACGATCGCAGGGATAGGGTTAGGGAGCGGCTTTCCCTCCCAGCCGCGTCCAAGCACGCCGGATAGACCAAGGCCGAGCATGGTGAGTGAGAGCCCGGAGACGACCTGATTCGCCTTCAGGGTCACGCTGGCAAAGGCGTGAATCAGGGAGAAGGCTCCACCGATGAGCCCACCGACCAGGATCCCTAGCCAGGGATTCCCGGTGATATAAGCTGTGGTGAAGGCGGAATAGGCCCCCATGATCATCATCCCCTCGACACCAAGGTTGAGCACCCCAGACCGCTCTGCGTAGATCTCCCCAAGCGTTCCCAGAAGGAGCGGAGTTCCGTAAGCGAGGGTGCGACTTAGCGTTGTGATAATCCACGTTTCCCAACCCATCACTGCCTCCTAAACGAGAAGGATACTTTGTAGCGAATGAAAGCTTCGCTCCCGATCAAGAAGAACAAGATCAATCCATTGAACACGTTGATCAACTGGAACGGAAGCCCCAACGACACTTTGATGACGTCTCCACCGGATATGATGATCGCAAACAAGAACGAGGTAATGATGACGGCAAGCGGGTTGCGCCGTGCCAACCAAGCAACGATGATCGCGGTATATCCGTACCCCATCGAGATATTGAGCGGGCCCAGTAGTCTATGGTGGATGCCAGCCACCTCACCCACCCCGGCCAGTCCTGCAAAGCCGCCGGCGATGAGCATGACAAGCAAGGTCGTCTTGAACTGACTGATACCGGCAAACCTCGCCGCATCCGGGTTCTCCCCGACGACCCGGATCTCAAACCCACTCCGCGTTCGGCTAACCAACATGTACATCACCAGAGCGAGAAGAAGCCCCAGGACAAGCGTCGGCCAGTGAATGCGTGTGCCGTAAATAGTGGGTAGCCACGCCGCGCGCGCAAAGGTGTCGGTATAGGCAAACCCGCGTGCCGTCGGCCCTTTCCATGGACCGTGAATCAACCACTCCATTAAATAGATGGCTATATAATTCATCATCAAAGTCGTGATGACGTCGTTTATCCCTAGCTTCACCTTAAGCAAGGCCGGAATAAGCCCCCACGCGGCTCCGCCCGCGAACGCAGCGATAAACATCACTGGCAGGAGCAATGGATCCGGCAGCCCGGAGAAGAGGGCGATTCCAGCCGCGGCGATCGCCCCCGCAAGGAGCTGTCCCTCAGCTCCGATGTTCCAGAAGAGGGCCCTAAAGGCGATCGTCAACCCCACCCCGATGAGCAGAAGCGGGATCATGCGGCGCAGGGTCTCGGAGAACCCATGCCAGTTCCCCAGCGCCCCATGGAGGATTGCTCCATATGCCCGCGCCGGCGAGACTCCGTAAGCAGCAAAGAATATCGCCATGACTATGAGAGCGGCGACAATGCCGAGGATGGATACGGTGAATATCGTCTTCCCAGACGGAATCGGCCTCCGTTCGATGCTAAGCCACTTCGGTGCTTGCACTCTCCACCTCTTCCTTCCGTTCCCCAGCCATCATCAGTCCGATCTCCTCGATCTTTGCCCCTCCGGTGTCTACGATCCCCATCACCTCTCCCCCGAATAGGACCATGATCCGATCCGACATGGTCATCACTTCCTCTAGGTCTTCGGAGATGAGGAGGACCCCTGCGCCGCGATCGCGCTGAGCGAGGAGTATCTGCCGCACCTGTTCCGTCGCCCCAACGTCCAGACCGTACGTGGGATGAGCGGCGATGATCAACCGCGGGTCTCCTGACAGCTCGCGAGCGAGGACAACCCGCTGGATGTTCCCGCCAGACAGGACCTTCACTGCTGTGTCGATGCTCGGCGCCATGATCTGATATTCGCTCATCGCCCGACGCGCATTCTCCCCCGCCGCATTGTTGTCAAGGAACATCCCGTGCGAGAACGGCTGCTGCCGGTAACTCTTGAGGATCAGATTCTCGCGAATGGTCATGTTGGGGACCGTGCCCATTTTCTTTCGCTCCATGGGGACATGAGCGACGCCGGCGTCGGCGATCTCGCGTGCGGAACGATTCGTCACATCTTCTCCAGCCAAGGTAACGTGCCCGCGCGACGCATGTCGCAGGCCGGTGAGGACCTCGGCCAGCTCACGCTGACCGTTCCCCGACACCCCAGCCACACCCAGTATCTCCCCCTCATGCAGATCAAACGATGTTCCGCGCAGCGCGGGAAGGCCACGATCGTTCAACGCATGCAGGTCATCGACAACCAGAAGCCTTTCACCACGATTGACCTCATTTTTTTCCAAGCGAAAGACGACCTCGCGACCAACCATTAGCTCCGCTAGCTGTGGCTTATTCGTATCCGCGGTGTTCACCGTGGCGATCGCTTTCCCCTTACGCAAGATCGTCACCCGGTCGCTGATCTCCATCACTTCGTCCAACTTGTGGGTAATGAAGATGATCGTCAGGCCATCATCAACGAGAGTTCTCAGCGTAGAGAAGAGCTGATCCACCTCCTGCGGCGTGAGGACGCTCGTCGGCTCATCCATAATCAGGATATCCGCCTCGCGATACAGCGCCTTCAGGATCTCCACCCGTTGCTGTTGGCCAACCGTCAACTGCCACACCTTTGCTTGGGGGTCAACGACAAGTCCGTATTTATCAGCAATCTGGGAAATCTTCTTGCCCGTCTGTCTGTAGTTGAGAAACGGCCCCGTTCCCTCATCCAGCCCTAACACTACGTTCTCGGCCACGCTCAACGTGGGGACAAGGCGAAAGTGTTGGTGAACCATACCGATGTGGTAAGAGAGTGCGGCACGAGGAGACGAGATATGAACGAGATTGCCGTTGAGGACGATCTCTCCCTCATCCGGTTGATACAAACCGTACAAGATGCGCATCAGCGTCGTCTTGCCGGCGCCGTTCTCTCCGAGGAGGCAGTGGATTTCGCCCTTGCGGACGCTCAGATTAACGCCATCACTCGCCACAACGCCGGGAAAGCGCTTGACGATTCCACGAAGGTCGATAACACTGCTAACAGTAGCGCTCAGGATTGCCCCTTTCTACCTAGCCGTTTACGATGCCTTTACGAAACATGATAGTGACTCGCGTCAACTC
>CAZRQM010000081.1:0-3340 GCA_964602385.1 uncultured Thermotogae bacterium
CTCCATCGATTGTGGGAACAACCAATGTGCCCTTGGACATATCGTTTGGGGTGGGAAAGATCACCGAGGAAACGAGCGGCCCGACCTTCTTGTCGAGGAGGAGATACTCGCCGCGACGGGGAGAGAGGATCGGCTTGGAAAGACCGACCATCTCTGCGACTCGATCGGCGAACAGGCCGGCGGCATTCACAACGGCGTCGACTTCATATTCCCCACGTTCAGTCATGATTCGCTGTACGCGCCCGTCGACTGCATCGATTGCTACAACACGCTCAGCGACATGGAGATCGAGACCGTTGTGTACAGCGTTCTCTACCGCGGCAATGGCTAGCGCCCATGGCTCCGTGATCCCCACGCTCGGCGACCACAGGCCGGCTACCACACTTGGGTTGAGATTCGGCTCGCGCGTAAGCACTGTATCTCTGTCGTGCATCTCAAGGCCTGGGACCCCATTCTTTATCCCCTGTTCGTATAGCTTCTGCAACGCAGGAAGCTCATTATCCGATAGAGCAACAACGTAAGCCCCGATGCGCCTGAAGGGGACGTCCAGGTCACGTGAAAGCTCACCGTAGAGCTTGTTCCCCTCAACGCAGAAGGAAGCGCGATCCGTTCCCGGCGTCTCGTGAAAGCAGCCGTGAATGATGGCGGAGTTGGCCTTGGTCACCCCCCAGCCAATGTCTGCCTCCTTCTCGAATAAGAGAACATCGACCTTATAGCGCGTCAGTTCACGCGCAATGAGTGATCCAACGATTCCCCCACCGATGACGGCAATCCTCATGTCTCCCACTCCCGTGCTCGTTCGACAGCTCGCACCCAAGTAGAGAGGAGGCGTTCGCGTTCATCTCCGTTCATCCTTGGGGTGAAGCGTGTTTCGGAGCGACGGAGGGCGAGAATCTCATCTTGGCCGCTCCAGAACCCGCTCGTCAACCCGGCGGCAAACGCCGCCCCGCGAGCGGTCATCTCCAGCTCCTCTGCACGGATGACCGGTATCCCGAGGATGTCACTTTGGAACTGACAGAGGAAGTCGTTCCTCGCTGCGCCGCCATCGACGTGTAGCTCTTCGAGGGGGAAACCGAGATCGTCCTCCATCGCATTCACGACGTCGTGAGTCTGATAGGCAATCGCTTCTAGCGCGGCGCGCACGATGTGCTCGCGCCGTGTTCCGCGGGTGATCCCAACGATCGTTCCCCGTGCTCGTGAGTCCCAGTACGGTGCGCCGAGTCCGGTAAGGGCGGGGACAAAGTAGACGCCGTCGGTCGATGCTACACTACGGCCAAGCTCCTCCGATTGTGCAGCATCGTCAATGATCCCCAAGCCGTCGCGCAGCCACTGGATCGCCGCCCCAGCGACGAAGACCGATCCCTCTAGCCCGTAGTTGACTGTCTTTTCGCTGCTGTAAAAAAGGGTTGTCAGGAGGCGATGCGCGCTTCTGGCTGGGGCACCTCCTGTATTGCTCAAAAGGAACGCTCCCGTTCCCCAGGTAACCTTCGTCGAACCTCTACCAAAGCCGGCGTGGCCGAACAACGCCGCCTGTTGGTCGCCGAGCACGGCCGTGATCGGGATCGCGCGTCCGATGATCTCATCCTTGATACGGGCAAATACTGACAGGCTCGGTCGCACCTGTGGCAGGCACTTCCAGGGGATGGAGAAGATTGTGGTCAACTCCTCGTCCCAAGAGAGGGAATGTATGTTGAAGAGAAGGGTGCGCGAGGCGTTGCTTGTGTCGGTCAGGTGCTCCCCTGTCAGTTTCCACAGAAGCCATGTATCGGGCGTGCCGAACAGGACCTCACCCCTCTCGGCGCGCTCACGCGCCTGCGGAACGTGCTCCAAGATCCAGGCGAGTTTCGTCGCTGAGAAATACGGATCAACGGGGAGACCTGTCCTCGCGCGAATCTCCTCCTCTACTCCCTCCTCACGCAAACGCGCACAGATCTCCGCGGTCCGTCGATCCTGCCACACGATTGCTGGATATAGCGGCTTCCGTGTTGCGCGATCCCAAGCGATGGTTGTCTCGCGCTGGCTTGTCAGCCCGAAAGAAACAACATCGTTCGCTGAGAGTCTCCCTTGGCCGAGAGCACCACGGATCACAGCCAGCGTCGCTTCGAACATCTCCTCCGGATCTTGCTCGACCCATCCCGGCTGCGGGAAGGAGAGCGAAAGTTCGTGGTGAGAAGAGGAGAATGGCACACCGTGGCGATCGAAGATGACACACCTCACGCCTGTCGTCCCTAGGTCGATCGCCCCGATGTACTTGCCTTGCATCACGCCTCCGTATCTATTACTTGCGTTTGATTGCTTTTGCTTGCGAGGCAATAATACGCAAGCGATCTCTTCAAATCAATAGGCGGCGCGGTGTACCTCTCCTAGAACGGGAATCTGTAACTATCTAGCCCCAAGCTCTCCTGCATTATAAGAATGTTCTTCTGCAAGTTAGGGTTGATCGGGATCCCTTGTTCCCGGACCTCCTTCTCCTTCAACCACTCTTTCTCGCCAGCGGTGTAGATCCGTTCCGCTCCCGGCATCTTGGTCGAGTTGCGCAAGGATCGCAGGATATCGCCCGTCGTCTTCTTGAACTGATCGAGGGGAACAAAGTGTTCGATATCGATGGCCATGAAGAAGTGGCCGAGGTGATGCGGGCGCGGGCTCCCGTCGGGGTTGAAACCACTCAGAGCGCCGAGGAACATCCCGCCCTGCAACGATGCTGACAGTATCTCCACCATCGTCGCTAAGTCATATCCCTTGTGTCCGCCCATCGTCTCCCCGATACCGCCGACGGGAACGAATGCGTTCTCCTTCTTCTTTAGGCCGGCGAGGATCGCCTTGGTGTCGGTGGCCGTTTTCCCGTCGCGGTCGATTACCCACCCGGCCGGGGTCGGTTTCTCCGCTCGATCGAGGACCTCGATCTTCCCCCTCTGCGTAATCGAAGTGGCGGCGTCGTAAAGGAAGGGAAACTCCTCATCACTCGGAGCCCCGAAGGCGATCGGATTCGTCCCCAACAGCGGATCGACACCGAACGTTGGCGCCATCGAAGGACGGGCGTTGGTGAACGCCATCCCGATCATGCCCTCCGCAACCGCCATCAGCGGGTAGTAGCCGTCGATCCCGAAGTGCGTCGACTCGCGCACCGCCGCGGACCCCATCCCGTACTTCCTCGCCTTGTCGATCACCATCTGCATTGCCCGAACGGAGATAACGTGTCCCATCCCGTTGTGTCCGTCAATGAGGGCGGTCGTTTCAGTCTCCTTTACGACCTCAAATTCGGTGGTGGGGGACAGTATCCCTTGTTTGACGCGATCGTAGTACATCTTCAGCCGTCCCACGCCGTGCGATTCGATCCCCC
>CAZRQM010000081.1:3440-5593 GCA_964602385.1 uncultured Thermotogae bacterium
CAGCAATACTCTCAATCACATAGTCCGGTTCTATCTTCGAAACGGCGAGATCGGCACGCGATGTAACCCCGCTTAGAGTGAGGATAGCGGTCAACCCTGTATCTCTTGCCATCCGTATGTCAGTCTCCAGCCTGTCTCCCACCATCGCGCAGTGCTCGCGGGAAACCCCGAGCCGGTCAAGCGCCACAGAGACGATTACTGGCGATGGCTTCCCAACCACTGCTTCCACCTTTTTTCCGGTCGTTGCCTCAAGCGCCGCGATCACCCCGGCCGCGTCGGGTATTTCTCCCCCATCGACTGGACAGGTACGATCGGGATTGGTGGCGACAAAGTGCGCACCACACCGGATTGCCTGAAAACCGATGTTCAGCTTCTCATAATCAAACGTGCGATCGAATGCAGCGATGACGTACTCAATCTTGCCGGGGTCATCGCAAAGGGAAAGACCAGCCTCTTCCAGTTCCGCCAACAAAGGGGGCTCTCCGATTGCGTACACCCTCGCTCCGGGATCACGATTGGCAAGGTAGCGGGAGAGGACATATGAGGAATTTACCACATCGGCCTCCGCAGTCGGAATCCCGAGGCGCGTCAGTTTGCGGGCGTAGTCGTCTCGCGAATATAGCGGTTTGTTTGTCAGGAAGACGATCCGTCGGCCGCGAGAGCGTAGCGTAGAAATCGTCTCCGCCGCCCCATCGATCAAGCGATCGCTCAAGTAGACGGTTCCGTCGAGGTCAAGAAGATATCCCTCAACGCCATGACATCCACTGGCGAAAGACACGTCTCTCCCCTAGTGGCCGAGAACCCGGGCCGCGATATCAGCAAAGTCGGTGAAAAGGCCGTCAACGCCGTACGCGAAATAGAATTGCCTGAGTTCAGTCTCAAGTGTAGGGTACTTTCCGGGCAGCTCGTCTAAGCGAAAAGTGTATGGGTGCACGAGCAGCCCACGTGTATGAGCCCATTCCACGTATGCAGGGTTCTTCTCGATGATCGTCTTCGACGGACCTATGCCATTGGCGTATGTGGCAATCTCGTCGAGGCCTTGCTCCGTCCACATGCCGGCATAAGCCCAACTGGCGCTGACCAATTGAATGAGCGGGAGTTCTGCGCCCAATTCACGCAGCTTCTTCAAAGAATCGGGTTCGAAGCACTGCACGTATACCTTCGCCCCTGGCTGGGTATATCCATACTTCGTGAGGATATCG
The DNA here is from genome assembly GCA_964602385.1 of uncultured Thermotogae bacterium. GTDB lineage: Bacteria > Bipolaricaulota > Bipolaricaulia > UBA7950 > UBA9294 > M55B144. The sequence goes on from CAZRQM010000081.1 coordinate 4,643, forward strand.
AGGAGCGCCTGCTCCATTGGGAAACCTTGTTCTGCATGCCAAGCCGGCCGTTTTAGCTCGGGGTAGATCCCAACGTTCCGTCCGGTGCTCTCGTTCAAGCATTGCACGAGTTCGATCATCTCGACGAAGGTAGGAACCTCGAATTTCGACTTTCCTACTGGGAAGCGATCAGGGAAGTACGGATCGCCATTTGCTTGGCAACGTTCGTGTACAGACAGGGTCTTGATCTCGTCCAGGGTGAAGTCAGCCGCGTACCAGTGTCCGTCGGAACCGCGGCGGCTCGGGAAGACCTGCTCCACGTCGGTCGTCGGATCAAGATAGATGTCATGCACACAGATGAGTTGAGCGTCTTTCGTAAGTACCAGATCCGGTTCGACGTAATCGGCACCCAAAGCATACCCGAACGCGTACCCGGCAAGGGTGTGCTCGGGGAGATAGCCCGCAGCGCCGCGATGTCCGATAACGATCTTCTCCTGGCCCAGTCCAACCAGTCCGATGATACCAACGAGCACCAACACAATCAGTATCCGTTTCAAAGTTACCTCCTTAAACATCGTGATCTGGAGTCATGTCTCATTTTCCACTGCAGGCTGCTCCATCAACGGGTAGCGATCCACGTTCCCAAATGGGATTTCCCTCGGGCTGTCGGAGATTCCATCCGAATCGGGCCGGTCTTGATTCTCTCCGGAGAACAGATCAGCCGCGAAATTTCCTCCCCAGAAGTTCCCACCCGTGAGATATCCGCTGTCCCATGAGTTTCCCATCTCATCGCACGTTGCCGCGCGCGTATTGTCGATAAACGAGTTGCGGAAGATGCGGTTCCGTTCGGATGTATGAACTATAGCGAGTCCCAACTGGCAATACTGAAGAACATTAGCTACTACCGTGCAGTCAAAACAGTCCCACAGGAAGATACCGTGATCCAGATTCTCCGCATGGTTCCCTTCCAGA
>CAZRQM010000082.1:0-2764 GCA_964602385.1 uncultured Thermotogae bacterium
CATAACCGTACGCAAGTCGGTCGATTAGGTTTCCCACCGCGCCACCGAGAAGCAGCCCCAATCCCGTCCCCATGATGACGCCATGAGTCTTGTGCCGCACGAGAAAGAAGATGATCACCGCCGAGACAACAATCGAAACTGCGAGGAACAGCGCTCCGCTGCCGGGGAATATGCCTAGCGCGCCGCCAATGTTGTGTACACGCGTCAGTCGAACGGTCTGTGCGATCAGAGGCCGCGACTCGTGGAGCACAAGGTGCCCACCTACCCACCACTTGAGGAGCCGATCAATCCCGATGGCAGCGGCAGCAATGGCAAAGGAGGAGGATCTGTTCATGATGGACAGCCTACCCACTAACCACAGATCGGTCAAGTGATCTCTTGCAGACACGCAGCCGAAGGTGTACGGTGTCGCTGAACTTGATCACCAATCTCGATTATCACAGAAAGGAGGATCTATGCGACTTGTCCGCTTTCTCGACCCAACATCACAGCTACCGGTGTCAGGCAGGCTCGAAGGAAACATGATCGTTTCGCCCTGCGGCAGTCTCCCTGTGGAGAAGGTGCACCTGCTCTCTCCGTGCACACCTACGAAGATCGTCTGTGTCGGGCGAAACTACGCGGCACACGCCGCGGAACTGGGAAACGAGGTACCAGAGCGACCGCTTCTCTTCTTCAAGCCGCCATCGGCGGTGATCGGACCGAATGATGAGATCGTGCTTCCAAGAAGCGACCTCGTCCACCACGAGGCCGAACTAGCCGTCGTGATCGGTACTCGTTGCCGCAACGTCTCAGCGCAGAAGGCGTTGGACGTTGTCCTCGGCTACACGTGCATGAATGACGTCTCCGACCGCGAGGCACAGAAGTGGGACAAGAACTGGGTGCGCGCCAAGGGGTTCGACACGTCGGCTCCGTTGGGACCGATCATCGTCACTAAAGATGAGATCGAGGGGCCATTTCACGTCATGTCGCGCGTAAACGGCGAGGTGCGTCAGGATGGCTCGACGCGCGACTTCATCTTCTCCATTCCTGCTCTAATCGAGGAGATTTCCACCTACATGACTCTAGAACCGGGAGACGTGATCGCCACGGGGACGCCGGCCGGGGTTGGCCCCCTTGTCTCCGGCGACATCGTCGAGGTCGAGATTGAGGGGATCGGAGTGCTGCGAAACAGCGTCAGGTAGCTCATCTGCCATGACTAGCCGCCGCCAGGAGAGAAGGATGACCACACACACCGTGCGCATTGCTCTATCGGGCCTGGGGAACCTCGGCCGCCGCTTCGTGCAACTGATCTCCGACAAGGGTGCGGAGCTGCGCGAGCGATACGGGCTTGATCTGATTATCGTCGGTGCTGCCGATTCGCGTGGAGCGGCGTACGATCCACGCGGGCTCGATCCAAATCTGATCCTGAGAACAAAGGAGAGCACAGGGACAGTGGGGGACTATCCTGCGGTTGGACGTAGTGGAATGACGTCCCTCGACCTTGTGCAGGCAGTGGATGCCGATATCTGGTGTGAGGCGACACCGGTCAACCTCGCGGAAGGAGCGGAACCAGCGATATCCTGTATCCGCGCCGCCATGGCGAAGGGAATGCATGTCGTGACGCCGAACAAGGGACCGATCGTCCTCTTCTACCAGGAGCTCGCACAGCTTGCTACAGAACATGGGGTCTCGTTGCGCTTTGGCGGAACGGTCGCCGGTGGACTTCCTGCCCTGTATATCGGCGTTCGCGACCTGCGGGGAGCGAGGATAGACCGCATCGAGGCGGTCCCCAACCTCGTCACCGGGTTCATACTCGACCTTATCGGCAATGGGACTACGTGGGATGAAGCGATCAGCCTTGCCAAGCGCGAAGGCGTGCTTGAGGCGGATCCCGCGTGGGACCTCGACGGCTGGGACGCTGCGGCAAAGCTCGTGATCCTGACAAACGCCGTTCTTGGCCTTCCAGCGCACCTTGAAGACGTGGATCGTACCGGGATCGTTGGCCTCTCACCCCAAGACATCCGTTCCGAGATCAAACGCGGCCGCAGGATCCGCCTGTTGTCGACCGCGATTCGCAACGATTCCGGTTACTCCCTCACTGTCGGTCCGCACGCCCTACCAAGCGACCATCCGTTGGGAAGGCTCGGGCCAAAGGAGATGGGGATCACCTACTACACTGATATCTACGGGACGATCACCGCGATCATCAGAGAGGAGACGCCGCTCCCGTCGGCGGCGACGATCCTGCGCGACATCATCGACATCATGCTGGGCGCCAACTCTTGATTGCATCTTCCGTGTACGCGCTGTTCTGACGCAGATCGACGGACATCATCTGCGCCTAGATGTCGAGGTGAGAGGATGAGACGGCGCACACGCGATTCATCATCGGTATCGACAGGTTCTCTCATCGGGCCAGCGAAAAGCGCGGGACAACGAATCACTTAAGAATGCCCGATGCCGGCCATGAAGATTCCCGCACAGAAAGCCCGCAGCCCGTTCACAGAATCCACATGTCTGCCCCGTAGTATTCAAATCGGGCAACAGGCAGGAAGAACCTGCCAACCTCCTTGAAGAGCAGCCCACTACGCCAGCACAGAGGGGCTCAGCAAAATGAGCCCCTCTCCCCTTTTCATGGCTACCTGATACACGTCGTCAAGCGAATAACCGAGTCCTTCCGAGATCATGCCATTCTAGCCGCCACCAACCGGTGGCAGGATTGTCAGGTGATCGCCATCTCGTAGCGGCGTCTCAAAGCCACGCTGGAATCTGACATTTCCCCCAT